>CAYJJL010000022.1:0-14973 GCA_964370455.1 uncultured Faecalibacterium sp. | reverse complement strand
GTGATTTTATGCGATTATTATTATGCGAAGATGAAAAACTACTTTCGAATGCTCTTGTTAAAATTTTAAAACATTATAATTATGAAGTTGATGCCGTTTTTGATGGCGCAGAAGCACTCGTTTTATTAGAGGCTGAAAATTATGACGCTGTAATTTTAGATATAATGATGCCGAAAGTAGATGGACTTACGGTTTTAAAAACCATGCGAGGCCAAGGCAACTTAACGCCTGTAATTATGTTAACGGCAAAAGTGCAAGTTGATGATAAAGTAACAGGGCTTGATTTAGGTGCGAATGATTACCTAACAAAACCTTTTGAAACAAAAGAACTACTAGCTAGAATTAGAGCAATTACACGTACGTTGAGCGATAGTAGTACCTCGATATTAACAGTGGGTGATATACATTTAAACCGCAAAACTTTTGAAATTTACTCCGAAAGTAACTCGTTTAAACTTGCAAGTAAAGAGTTTCAAATGATGGAAATACTTATGATGAACAAAGGGCATGTAATATCAACTGAGCGCTTTATGGAAAAAATTTGGGGTTATGACACGGAAACAGAAATAAATGTTGTATGGGTGTATATCTCATATTTGCGCAAAAAACTAGCACTGTTAGAAAGTAAAGTTAAAATTAAAGCAACGCGCAATACTGGATATTCTTTGGAGGTATAAAATGCTAAAAAAACTGCAAAGAAAATTTGTTTTGTTTACAACTTTAATTAGTGTTAGTGTAATGCTATTTATTGCAGTAGCGATAAATATTATGAACTATAACTCGGTGATATCATATTCGGACGAAGTACTTGCAATACTTGTAAATGATGATTTACAAGCGCCAGATAGGTTACCAGCACATCAAAAATTTCCGGCAGAATTTCAATTTACAACACGCTTTTTTAAAGTAATGCTAAACGAAGATGGTGAGTTTGATTATATAGATATAAAAAATATCAGCTCGGTTTCGTTTGATGAGGCAAAAAACTATGTAACGCAAGTTGTGGATAATGGGCAAGCAACAGGCACTGTCGATAACTTTAGATATATTCAATTGGAAAGTAGCTTAGGCGATGGCTATATTTTTTTAGATATAGAAAAAGATTTAATAGGGTTTGAAAGCTCTTTGTTATATTCGGTTTTAATAGTGAGTGCAGCTGTGGTTTTAATTTTTATAGTAGCTTGCTTGCTTTCTAAAAAAGTAGTTTCGCCAATTGGTGAAAGTTATGAATAACAAAAGAGATTTATAACAGATGTTAGCCACGAGTTTAAAACACCGCTTACAATTATTAAAGAGGATTGTGATGTTTAAGAGCTTGATAATGGCGAAGGCGAATGTACAGATAGCATAAAATCACAAGTTGTTAGGCTTGATACTTTAGTGGGCAATTTAGTTTCACTAGCAAAACTGGATGAAGAAAAAGCGGTTGTAATAAAAACTGATTTTTCGCTTTCGGATGTGATTTGCGATACCTTAAGCGAGTTTAATGCATCAATAAAAAATGCAAACTTAGAACTTAACACAAAAATAACGCAAAACATAAGTTATAATGGTGACGAAGCACTTATACGTGAGTTATTTTCAATATTAATTGAAAACGCAATTAAATATAGCAAGGGCGATTTAAATGCCACTTTAACAGTGGCAGGTGGCAAAAAAATATTTACACTACAAAACTCATGCGAGGAGATAACTATAGGCAAGCACAGCAATTGGTTTGAGCGATTTTATAGAGTGGATAAATCACGTAATAGCGAGGTTAAAGGCTTTGGTGTAGGCTTATCAATCGCAAAAGCAATATGTGATAAACACGGCGCAAAAATTACAGCCGAAAGCAAAACTGGTAGCGAAATAATAGTTACGGTGACATTTTAAAAATAATTTATAAAACCACCTCGCAATTAATTGCGGGGTGATTTTTTTTGTAAAATTTATGTATTTTTAAAGTAAGCTTAAGGTTGAGCATATATAATAAATATGTTGAATGGAAAAATATGAAAGGGGAGTTACAGTTATTATGCAAACAAATTTTAAACGATATGAGCTTAAATATGTTTTAACCAAAGAGCAATATGCACTGCTTTTGCAAGAAATGCCTAGTGATATTAAGTTAGATGAATATGGCAGACATAAAATAAGCAATATATATTTTGACACAGAGGATTTTAGAATTATAAGGCACTCGCTAGAAAAACCAAAATATAAAGAAAAACTAAGGGTTAGGTGTTATGGCCAACCGAGCGATGATAACACCGCATTTATTGAGCTAAAAAAGAAGTTTAATGGCGTGGTTTATAAAAGACGCATTTACGATAAACAAAAAAATGTACTTGCATATTTATGCGAAAACTCAAATACTATTGAAAGCTCGCAAATTTTAAGTGAAATAGATTATTTTAAAAGTTGTTATAATTCGATAAAACCAAAAGTGTATTTATCATATGAGAGAGAAGCGTTTTTTTCGACCATTGATGAAAACTTTAGATTAACCTTTGATTTTAATATTAAAACACGTGATAACGATGTATCTTTATGCGAGAGCAGTGAGGATAAAACTGTTTTGTCGAGTGAATATATATTGCTTGAAGTAAAAACAGTTTTGGGCTTACCAAACTGGTTTTTAACATTTTTAAATAAAAATCAAATATATAAAACTTCATTTTCAAAATATGGCACAGCATATAAAACATATTTTTTACCAAATTTTATAAATAGCTTAGGGAGGCAAGTAAATGTTTAGCGAGGTATTTACAAGTATTTTTAGCACACAAACAAGCATGGACATAACTTTGATTGATTTTTTCACTTGTATGGCATCTGCAATTGTTTTGGGGGTGTTTATGGCAAAAGTGTATTCGTTTAAAGAGCGTAGCTCAAAAGGTTTTGTGGTTACATTAGCACTTTTGCCTATTTCGGTTGCAATGGTAATTATAATGGTAAATGGCAATATTGGCGCTGGTGTAGCTGTTGCTGGTGCTTTTAGTTTAGTACGGTTTCGCTCAATGCCAGGCACTGCAAAAGAGATTATAGCTATTTTTACAGCTATGTGTACAGGTTTAACAGTTGGCATGGGTTATATAGGTTTTGCAATTGTGTTTTCTGTGCTGGCGTGCGTGTTTTCTCTAGTTTTAAACACAACAAATTTTGGAGAAGAAAAGGAAAACAACAGCCGTACTTTGCAAATTACAATACCTGAAAACTTAAATTATACCAATACATTTGACGATATATTTGAAAATTTCACAAAAAGTGCGAAATTGATTTCTGCAAAAACTACTAATATGGGTAGCTTATTTAAGCTTAGTTACGAAATTGAGTTAAAAGATGCAAGCCTAGAAAAACAATTGATTGACGAACTTAGATGTAGAAATGGTAATCTTGAAATTATCATAGGCAAACAAGAAATGTTTGTTAATGTATTGTAAAAGATATATAGGGCGATAAAATGAAGAATAATTTTAATGCAGCCAAAGCCTCAAAAATATGGAAACTTTGTGCTACACTATTTTTTACTTTGTATGTTTGTTTTACTTTGATAAATAGGTTTATAATGCCAAAAAACGTTGTAAATTTAGATGATATAAATGTAAATGAAAATAGTTTTTCAAGTGCAGATGATGCATCACAAAACGACGAGTTAGAAAATAATGTTTTAAGCGAACAAGAGGAGCAATCAGAGGAAAGTTATACAGAACCAATTATTACACAAACAAGTTATGAAGATGAAAATATTCAAATTAACATTGAAACAATAAGACAATTTGATACAGATATTTATATAGCGGATATAATTATAAAAGATAGTAGTTTTTTACAAACAGGTTTAGCTGAAAATTCATTTGGTACAAATGTAAAAGAAAAAACATCTGAAATAGCACAGGCAAATAACGCAATACTTGCCATAAATGGCGATTACTATGGTTTTAGAGATTACGGCTATGTAATGCGCAACGGATATTTGTACCGAGATATACCAACAAACACAGGCAATGAAGCTTTAGTTATATTTGATGATGGAAGCATGCAAATTGTTAACGAGTTAGATATTACAGCGCAAGAACTTGAAGCGCAAGGTGCAGTGCAGATTTTTTCCTTTGGGCCAGGGCTTATTTCTGACGGTGAAATTTTGGTAGATGAAAATAGCCAAGTTGAAAGGGAGGACCCAAGTAACCCACGTACAGCAATAGCAATGGTGGAGGAAAACCACTATATCTTCATGGTGGCTGACGGCAGAACAAGCCAAAGCGAGGGGTTATCGCTTGAAGAAATGGCAATAGTTTTGAGCGATTATGATTGTGAGGTAGCTTATAATTTAGATGGCGGTGGTTCAGCAACTATGGTGTTTATGGGCGAGGTTGTAAATAACCCAACGACAAATGGGCGAGATATAAAAGAGCGGAGTGTGAGTGATATTGTATACATCGGATAACAAAAAACAAATGTACGAATTTTATGTAAATAAACGCATTAAACCATATTGTATAACAGCGGTATTTTGTGTCTTGTTTGCGTATATATATTACTGGTTTTCGCACGGGGTAACATCACCACACTTAACGTATTTGTTTTTATACCCTTTATTGTTAGGTGTAGCAAACGCATTGGTTTGCATGTTTTTATGTAAAACGAAGTTTAACTATTTTTTTGCAACGCATTTTTACCACACAGGTGTAGTGGCGCTTGTGCTAAGCTCAATACTGCGTGGTATTTTTGAAATTGCAGGCACAGCATCAGCGTATCAAACAGCATTAGCAATAATAGGTGTTTTAATGTTGCTTTGTGGCGCACTGTGTTTTATGTTTAAAAAGTAATGTTTAATTTTACAAGGGAGTTTTTTATGAAAAAATATGTTTTAACGGCACTTGCATTAACAGCATTTGTTTTTGCAGGTTGCGCGGATATAAATAGTGATACACAAACTAGTAGTAGTGTATCATCACAAGAGCAAATTTCGCAAAGCGCACAAGGCGAAACGTCACAGAGCGAAATAATTCAAGATGAAGCCTCAAGCGTAGCATTTCCTGATACTGATTTTTATAGCGAGTTAAGTGACAATGCGATTGTGCTTAGCGAGCAAGATGTGCTAATTAATGAAAGTGGCACATATGAATTTACAGGGGATTATAACAGCATTACAGTTAATGTTGATAAAGAGATTGATGAGGGTATAATATACCTTGTTTTAAATGGTGCAAATATAACAAACGAAAGCTCAACACCTATAAATATTATTGAGGGCAAAGATGTAGTTATAATATTAAAAGAAAACACTATAAATACAGTAACTCAAGGGGCAATAACCACACTCGATGAGGAGTTTCCTTCAGGTGCAATTTATTCAAAAGCCGATACAGCCATAATAGGCAGCGGTAGTTTGTTTGTAAATACACTTTATAACGACGGCATAAATGTCCGTGATGACCTTGTGATTGATGGTGCAACTATAATAGTAAACGCTGTGGCAGATGGCATTTTGGGTAAAGATTTACTAGCTATAAGTGATGCGAATATTACTGTTGATTGTGGCAAAGATGCTTTGAAATCCACAAATGCAGAGGATATAGACCGTGGTAGTGTTATTATAGAAAGTGGCGAGTTTGTATTAAACGCTGGTAATGATGGTGTTAGTGCTGAACAAACTTTAGAAATTAATGACGGTGATTTTACAATTACAACTGGCGGCGGTTTTGTAGAGGTATTAAACGATATTACACGTGGCGAAGGCTCTGGCGGGGTTGTTCAGCCAAGTAGCATGCTTGAAGAAAGCATGAAAGGCCTTAAAGGTTTAAATATAGTGATAAATGGTGGCGATTTTGAACTATCAACCTACGAAGATGCCGTACACGCTGACAGTTATTTAATTGTAAATGGTGGCACTTTTAATATTATATCAGGTGATGATGCCTTGCACGCAGATATTGATTTAGTTATAAACGATGTAGATTTAACCGTGCAAAATGCCTACGAAGGTATTGAGGGGTCATCTGTTATAATAAATGGCGGTAATATTGATGTAACTGTGTTGGATGACGCAATAAATGCCAGCAGTGAAGATGGTTATTTAGAAATAAACGGCGGAATAATTTTCTTGAAATGCCAAGGCGATGGTATTGATTCAAACGGCGACTTTATGATGGCTGGTGGTGAGGTTGTAATTGAAGTAAATGCAATTTATTCTGGTGGTGATAGCGAGATTGACGTTAGTGGTGTTTCTGAACTTTCAGGTGGATCAATCACAGATGTAGACGGTAATGAACTTAAACCAAACAGCGTAGGTAATAACGCAAATAATCCCCAAGGAAATAGACCACAAGGTAACGTACCTCAGGTAAATCCTAGGGGATGATGAAAAATCTATAAATGCTAACTAGTATATTTTATTAAAATATAAAACTTTGCACTAAACCTAATTTGTTTTGGGTTTAGTGTTTTGTTTTTTTGCCACGTATAATAAAAAATGTAATCACAATTAGCGCAACAAGGCTATCGCCTAGTATTATATACATGTTTTGCATTTGCTCTGCATGTTCGATAATTTCTCTTTCAGCTTCTGCTATGGCTTGTCTTTCGGCCTCGGCGGCGGCTTCAGCTGCGGCTTTTTCGGCAGCTTGTTTTTCAGCTAAAGCGGCAGCTTCAGCCTCGGCTTTGGCTTGTTCTTCAAGTGCAATTTGCTCTTGTGTGTAATATGTCGTAATATTTTCGAGCATATCGTTGCCAGTATCAACAGGTACAAGGTTAAATGCTAAGCCAAATTTGCGCAAATCATAAGAGCCATCTTTTCTAACTGTAAAATAAGTAAGTTGCGAGTTATGGTGATTAAAGGCATCTTGTGCAACCTCAAAAGCAGTGCGACCACCATAATTTTCAAGCGGAGTATCAACATCCATTATAATTTCGTTTTCGGCATATAAATGCACATATATTTTTTGTGGCTGTGCCTGTGTTTGCTGTGTAGCTTTAATCATAGCCTCGGCAAAAAGCATATGCGCACCATGTCCATACTCGCCTGCAAAATCATGCCCTACTACAACTTGTGGTACAAAACGTTCGTATAAATCGGCTATATAATCTGCAACAGCTTGTTCGTCATAAATAATTTTGGCATGTGCTAAACTATCACTGTATTGATCAGGAAATGGGCCAATTACTGGATAATTTCTAAGGCCTGCCTCCCATAAAGCATTTAACAATTCTTGTTGCCTGTATGGTTCTGTTGAGTGGTTAACCATGTACGCAACTTGCACGCTTATGTTATCCATGTTTAAATAGGTAGGCATAACACCGCCAAAAAATAAATGCTCGTCGTCTGCATGGGGTGGTAATAGTAATATATCCGCCTTTTCAACTGCACTTTGCCAGTAGTGTACACTTTCAGGCAAAGTGCCATCGCCATAAAGGCTAATTTCAACTGGTTTTGCGGTTGAGTTGAATTTTAAAACAATTTCGTCATTAGCTTGTAAGTTTATAGGTATATATTCCTGAAAAAAACCGTTATTTAGCGTTTGCAAAGTATCGTTTTGCTCTAGCGTATAACCATTTAATGGGTATCTTTGCCACAATATATATATGCCCTGTGCAGCAGTATCGCTAACAATTTTTAGGGTATCCGCCTCATAAAAATTAACACCAGAGAAGGTGCTACCATCTTGTAGTGAGTTTTGCGCTGTGCCTTGGCTATTTGTTATTTGTATGTTTAGTTTATGAGCTTCCTCACTGTTTTGTTCGGCATTTACAAGCAAAGTAGGGATAAAAACTAACACGCATAAAACAAATAATATACTGCAATAAAAGCGTTTACTAGGCATAATTAATACTCCTTTTTAGGTGGTTTTAGTTTATTATTCTTATATCACCTATGCGCCAAGAATCATCATAGCGTACATACACTAAAGCAATATTTGTATCAAACTCATATGGGCGGTTTTCCCCACGGTAAACAGTATATGTATAATGCATGTCTACACTAAAGATATCATTGCTATAACTTGTAAAATTACTTGCAGTGGCGTCATCAAAACTTACCCTTGTGTGCTCGGTGTAAAACATAGTTTCCATAGAGCGCATTTCAGAGTATATTTGGCTATCAGGTAAAAGTCGCCTTGATAGTTGCGAAAAGGTATTGTCGTTTGATAAATAGCGTGAGTAATTTTCAGCATCTTCAAACGCCATTTCCTCAAGCTGTGTTATATCCTCATTAGGTTGTGGCAATGTTGTATTACCATAATATTGCGGTAAGGTATTTGTATCGCTATTTTGTTCTTCAATAATCCAAGGTGCTTCGCTTTGCAAATTAATAATTGTTTCCTCGCCAGTTTCGCTAATAATACTAACAGTAGGCTGTGCCGTTAAATCGGTAAACGAATATTCGGTTTTATACGGCTGTGTAATATCCTCTGGCAATTTGCTAAGCATATCATATGGTATATCATTTTGTGTAATTAAATCTGCCTGTGCAGTTACGCCATTTATATTTAGCTGTGATGTCTGTGGCAACCTAACGGTAACTTCACCCCATAGTTGTTGAGTAATTGTAGGCTCTGTTATTTGCCAGTAGCCAAACATGCCCTCGTCTACAAAAACAAGTTTAAAACCACCAATAACATTATCACCAGCTTTTACTTGGTAATTGTGCTGCACACTTGTGTTACCTGTTGCTAAGCGACCAAAGCTTAACTCGCCACTATTTATGTTTTGTGTGTAAACATCGCTTCTAGTGCTATTAGGCTCATAGGGGTTATCTTTTATTTGCGAATTTTGAGCTAAAAGTGCATATTGCTCACCTTCAAAATAAGTTTCAAAATTTTGCAGTGCATAGTTTGGTGTGCTTTGTTCGTACATAAGCATAACTTGCCATAAATGCATTAAACCTGCAATTATCAAAACAATTGCTAGGGTAACTAAAATAAAAAAAACTAGCCAAAATTTAGAAAAACTCGATTTTTTGCTATGCGTTGCCATTTAGCCACCTCCTGTTACTTCAGGTGCAATTACAATGGCAGTAGGGATATCTCTTGGCCCATATAAAGATGACGAAACATTAACAAGCTCGTCTTCGTAGTACATTATAGTTGAGGAGCCACCATCTAAGTTGGCTGCATTAACAGCGCCATACTCCGCCATAACTTCGGCAACATCGCTCATGCTTGCGCCTATGCTGTTTGCCTGCCTACCATCACAAACAAGTAAAAGTATAGCACCATCACTGCGTTGGCCTATGGCTGTGCGTGGGTTAAGCCCACCGCCTTGGCCTGTAATTTCCATCATTTCGCCATTAACTATTAGTGCAGGGCCAAAGCTTACAGCATCTCTTATGTTTCTATCTAGCGCCTCTTGCGCTGTCATGGTGCCAACTATTAGTTTGTTGTCTGCATCTATGCCTATAACATCATATTTTGAGTTTAAACTTCCAGCTCGCAATTCACCTTCGGAGATAACTATGCCTAGTGGCGTGCCACCATTGCCAACGCCACCTTGGTCTGCAAAACCGCCAGCGTTTGTGCCACCAACGCCATCATAACGTTTGATTATCTCTTGCACTGTTTTACCGCCAGCGTCAGAGTATGCATCTGCACTAGTGCCAACAAAAACACGTGATGGGTCTTGCACAATTAGCATTTCACCACTAAAGGTATTGCCAGTTACAATTTCAATAACAAGTGGTTCTTCATCGGTTTGTTCGGTGCTTGTGTCTTCAAAGTGTATAAGCTCGGTATTTGTAACAACGTCTGTCACTTGTACACTGTTGTTGATTATTATATTTTCAATTTCGGCTTCATCAAAATACATATGAGCTACAAATTTTAGTGCACTAGTTTCAAGCACTGAGGTTACAAGCAAATCTCGTGCAGTGGGGCTAGGGCCATATGCAATTATTGTTGTAGCGCCAAAAACACCTGCAATAATCAAAACAAAAAATGCACTAAAACTAGCGGCAATGCGTTTGCCTACACTGTATGTATGGGCCGAAGTTGCATTGTCGATATTAGTGGCTTTTTTAGCGTTTTTGCGAGAAAATTGTCGAACAACTCTGCGCAACTGTAGTTGTGTAGAGCTAATGTTGTTTTGCTCTTTTTCATGTTTAAACATGGGTTTACCTTCTTTTGTAAATTTGCAGTTTACATGTATTTATATTATAGATTTTTCTGTATTTTTTCTTCACCGTTAAAAACCCAGTTTTGCTGTATTCTAAAACTAATAAAAAATAGTAAACTATCAACTACAATTTTTATTATAGAATCAAAGGCAACAAAAGTTGAGGAAATTAGCGATATCATAAAAACAAGTGCGTACGAAACAAGCATTTGAGCAATGCATAATATAGTGTACCTAAGCAAAGTTTTAGGTGCGGGGCTATCACTTTGAAATACAAATTTATGGTTTATGCCATAGTTGAAAATAGCTGAAAAAATTCTGGAAATTATTGTGGCATAAAGTAAGCGTGAGCCACGTGCAAAAACACTGCCTAAAAATATATTTAAAACTGTAAATATACCTATATCTAAAAGGCTGGATGATATTGAACTAAAAAAGAATTTAAATATAATAGCATATATGCGTATGGAATCAACAATAGGGTTAAAGTGTGACGTTTTGTTATCCTCTATATAAACTGTGGAAATATTTTGTTCGTATATTTTAACATTGGCTTTTTTAAAAAATAAAAGCATATTTGTTTCATATTCAAAGCGCTCGCCCTTTACACTGCAAAGTGGTTTTAAAAGTGTATATGGTATGGCGCGCAAGCCCGTTTGTGTATCACTTAAAGCAAGCCCAAACGCAAAACGAAACAAAAATGCTGTAAGCTTGTTACCAAAACGGCTACGCGGTGGTATGTTTTCGTTATTAAAATTTCTAGCACCTAAAACAACAGTGTTTTGTGCTGATAAAAATGCATTTGCACAAGCAAGTATATCTGTTACGGTGTGCTGGCCATCGCCATCAATTGTAATTACACCTTTGCAATTTTGCATGTGTTTTAGCACATGTGTAAAACCAGTTTTTAAGGCACAGCCCTTGCCTTGGTTAACCTCGTGCGTAAGCACTGTACATTCTTTATATTTTGATAAATGGTTAAATGGTTCAAGATGGTTTTCATCACTGCCATCATTTATTATTAATATATTGGTAAAAGCATTTGCGATAAGCGCTTCAACTACTTTTATCATTTTTTTATCGGGGTTAAGCGATGGTAAAATAATGCAAATTTCGTGCATAAAAACCTCCCTTTACTTTTAATAATCAAGCACAATGCGTAGATTTTTTGTGTATTAAAAAAAGCTGAAATTACATGATTATAATAACTGTAGCATATAACAAATAATGTGTTTATAATTATTAATTATACCTAAAATCTAAAAATATGCAACTAATTTGCACTAAAAACGAACTTTTTGGCCTATCTTGAGCCATGAAAATATTATAGGCACGTTTAGTTTACATAACATTAGCACTTTTAAGTTAATTAAATTTTTAATTAAAGTATTATAAGGTTTTTATAATTTACTAAAAAATGAGAAAAACCTCTAAATTGCGTTTTGCATTGCAATTTAGAGGTTTTGATATTAATTTTATTTTGTGCCTTGTACGCAGTTGTTCTCGCTATTACGTTACAGCCAAACAAACTGGTGTTTTTAAATTATAGATTTGTTTTTTTATTTTCAAGCTCTGCACAGCG
The DNA here is from genome assembly GCA_964370455.1 of uncultured Faecalibacterium sp. Lineage (GTDB taxonomy): Bacteria > Bacillota > Clostridia > Oscillospirales > Ruminococcaceae > Faecalibacterium. The sequence continues at coordinate 3,299 of CAYJJL010000022.1, read as the reverse complement.
TTTTTCAAGCTCGGCAAAATGTTGTGCGATAAGGTTTGGTATATCTTGTTGGTTTAAATCTTCTGCTGGGTTTACTTTGTCATCGTTTATGCGCACTATATCCGCTGGCAAGCCAACAGCAGTGCAGTTGTCAGGTAAATTTTTTAAAACCACACTTCCAGAGCCAATGCGCACGTTGTCGCCTATGCAAACAGGGCCTAAAACTTTTGTGCCAGCGCCAATTAAAACGTTGTTACCTAGTGTGGGGTGGCGCTTGCCGTTTTCCTTGCCTGTACCGCCTAGTGTTACACCGTGGTAAATTGTGCAGTTATCGCCTATAATGGTTGTTTCGCCAAAAACAACGCCCATGCCGTGGTCAATAAAAAGGCCTTTGCCTATTTGTGCGCCAGGGTGTATCTCAATGCCTGTCCAAAAACGTCCCCATTGGCTAACCATACGTGCTATAAAAAAACGCTTGTGTCGGTAAAAAAAGTTTGCTATGCGGTAATACACAAGCGCAGTAAAACCAGGGTACAATAATATAACTTCCGCCACACTTCTTGCGGCGGGGTCACGTTCACGTATATTTTGTGCATCTTTAAGTAAGCCCATGAGTACTCCTTTTTAATAGTGGTATTGCTTGCGCAATTTTAATAAAAAATAAATGGATAAGAACAATGCTAAAAACTCAGCAACAGGCATTGCAAGCCACACGCCATTTATCTCAAACAATAAAGGTAAAATTAAAAGTGCATCAATTAATAGCACAAATGTGCGTATAAATGAAAGTATGGCGGAAACTTTGCCGTTTGAAAGCGCAGTAAAAAATGCGGAAGTAAAAATGTTTATACCCATAAATAAATAGCAAAGCGAAAATAATGTAAATGCATGAGATGTAAATGTAAAAGTAGGGCTGTTTGGTTCAACAAAAAAACCAGTAATTACGTCTGCTCCAAAAAGGCTAATTGCAAAACTTACAAGTGAACAAACAATAATAACTCTAAAGCTAATTTTAAAAACATTTTTTAATTGATTGTAATTTTGCGCTCCGTAGGCATAGCCTATAATGGGTGCAATGCCAGAGGAATAACCGAGCATCATTGAAAGCAAAAAGAACTGTGCATATAGTAAAACACCAACTGCAACAACACCCATTTCGCCAGCATATACTAAAACAATAATGTTAAAAAGTACATTAGTTACAGAGTTAGAAAGGTTAGTTACCATTTCAGAAGAGCCGTTTGTGCAAGTGTTAAGCACTGTTTTGCCAGACCAAATTGGTTTTTGAAAACGCAAGCCAGTTTTACCTTTTTGCGCAAAAAAGATGCAAAATGCTAGTGCTGGCAAACAATAACTTGCTGCTGTTGCAAGTGCAGCACCCATTATGCCCATTTTTAAAATAGCAATAAAAACATAATCCAATATTATGTTTAAAACACCACCGCCAACACTAAAAACTAAGCCTAAGTTAGGGCGACCAGCAACTACAAAAAACATCTGTCCTAAAATTTGCAAAAATTGCATAGGGCAAAAAAGTGCCATAATAAAAAGATACGTAGTTGCATCTGCCATTAAATTATCAGTTGCGCCCAATAAGCGCACAATTGGCTCGGTAAATACAACGCCCAGTAATGCAAGCACTGCCGAAACACCTAGCCCTGTTAAAACTATAAGTGTAAAAGCTCTGTTTGCTTCTTCTGGTTTGTTTTCGCCCATTAGTTTTGAAACAAAGGCGGTGCCGCCCGTTGAAAACATGGTGGCAACTGCTATTAAAATTGTTATGTAAGGATAAACTATATTTAAAGCCGAAAAAGCAACCTCGCCCACAAAATTTGAAACAAAAAGTCCATCCACCATGCTATAAAGTGATAAAAAACACATCATTGCCATAGTGGGTAATGCAAATTTTAGTAATTTAATTGGGGTAAAGTCTTGGCTTATGCTAGTTGTCATAAACGCTCCTTTTAAATTGTGTGTATGCAAAAAAAATATGGTACATATTTTAGAAGGTTGAATAAAATTCAAGCATACTTAAAACATTGTACCATATTATGTAAAATAATCAATTGATTTTGATGTTTATTATAAAATTATTCTTCTGATAATACTATAATTGCATCGCCAGTTTCAAAAGTGATTTTTTCGGATTTTGATGGGTTAGTTATAATTTCAAAGTAATCGCCTTGGTTCTTTTTGTAGCCAATAGCAATTTCGCTTTTTTCTTGTAATAACTGTGTAACCTCATAAAAATCAACTTCAGTGCCTAGTTTTATATAATTTGAGGCTGGTCTGATGTGTATTTCAGATCCCTCGGCTTGCAAAAGCTCAGTAAAAACGCATGCAAGTTTGCGGTTTTCGCTAACTTGGGTTAGTATTAGGTTAATTATGTTTGAGCCTATAACTAAATCATTTACTTTTGCAACACGTGTTAATTTTTGGTTTTCAACCTTTTTAAGTTCGCTTGTGATGTTAAATTTAAGTTTTTCTTTTTCAGCTAAATCTCTTAAATGTATAAGCTTTAGCAAAGTTTTTGAGTCGGAAATTTCCTCGTCAATATCATCATCACTAAGCACAAGCACGTGTTCAATTTCATTTTGCAATAATTTTTTAATGTTTGCTCGGCTTGAAGTATCGCATTCTACATATTCAATGGTAATGTTTTCGCCACTTGGTATTTGTGGTTGCACTGAGATATCCTCAGCGGCAATAATAATTTTTGAATTTTCAGGGAAGAAATCTTTCACAACGCAAATTATGCGCTCAAGCATATTGTTTATGCCTATGATTAAAATGTTTTCTGGTTTTTCCTGCGATTGGGTAACATTTTTAAGTGTGCTTACGTCTTTTGGTGTGTGTGCTATAACTTTTGCTGTGTCGTTATCTTCAACAAGTATAATTAGCTCATCGCCTTTTTGTATTAGCGTATCCATAGGTGGGTTTAGCATAACTTTGCCACCTCGTGATATACCAAAAACAACTGCTTTTTCAAAAGCGCACAAACAACTGCCAAAAGTTTCGCCAATAAGTTCACGGAAGCTTTCAAAATAAAGTTCGTCGCCATCGTAATCAAAAAGCTCAATCAAAACATTAGACAAACCTGGTTGTCTACTAGCTTGTGCAATAATACGAGAGATAAAATCTTCAACTAAAATAAGCTCTATGTTACCCATAGATATTACTTGCACAGCTTCATAGTTATCCTCATCGTTCATGGTGCTAACTATGTGTGGTAGGGGGGCAGCTTCGCCGTTTGTTTTTAAGTAGTTGTTAATTGCAAGCACAGCTTTTATTGTTAAAAAATCTTCCTCTTTGTTGATAAT
>CAYJJL010000021.1:14062-15018 GCA_964370455.1 uncultured Faecalibacterium sp. | reverse complement strand
CTATTGGCACACGTTTTTCAGACCGTGTTGCACTTAACCCAAATAACTTTGCACCACGTGCAAAAATCATACAAATTGATATAGACAATAGCGAACTTGGTAAAAACGTTGATATTGATTTAGCCGTAACAGGCGATGCCTCATATATTTTACAAGCCTTAACACCACTTGTTAACGAAGCACCACACACGGAATGGTTAGAGCAAGTTAACGAATGGCGCAAGCATGATTACAAACCTGTTGATAGTGAGGATTATTTAACCCCACATCAAATTATACAAGATATTTGCAAAGCCTCTGGTGAGGATGCTGTTTATGTAACAGATGTTGGCCAACACCAAATGTGGGCTGCTCAATTTATAAACCACACAAAAAGTCGTGGATTTTTAACTAGTGGCGGGCTTGGTACTATGGGCTTTGGTTATGGTGCTGCAATAGGTGCACAAGTTGCGCTGGGCAATGACCAACGTGTTGTTATGATGACAGGCGATGGTAGTTTCCACATGAACTTGAACGAAGCATGTACTGCTGTTAGCTATGAACTACCACTAATTACCGTTATTTTTAACAACCAAGTTTTAGGCATGGTTCGCCAATGGCAAACAAGTTTTTACGGCAAACGCTATGCCTCCACAGACCCACACCGCAAAACTAATTACGTTAAACTTGCAGAGGGCTTTGGTTTAAAAGGCTACCACTGCGAAACACCTGCTGAATTCCGTGCCGCTTTTGATGAAGCTTTAAAATCTAAAACACCAGTTTGGATTGAATGTTTTATAGGCAAAGATGAAAAAGTTTTGCCTATGATACCAGGTGGCGGCGATATTAACAGCATTATAATGAAATAAGGAGGAGCAACATGAACAATCCTACACAGCGCAAAGTTATCAGTTTACTTGTTGCAAACCACAGCGGTGTTCTCGCCCGTGTTTCGAGCTTATTTTGCCGCAGAGGTT
>CAYJJL010000021.1:6454-14052 GCA_964370455.1 uncultured Faecalibacterium sp. | reverse complement strand
GTTTTAACATAGATAGCCTAACAGTTACCGCCACACATGACCATTCCACCAGCCGTATTACTGTAACAATCCACGTTGATGAAAAAGAACTAAGCCAACTTTTATTGCAAACTGCACGCCTTGAGGAATCAAAACAAGTTTTTGTTTTAGACGAAAACAACAGCCTACAGCGTGAATTATTGCTACTTAAAGTTTCTGCAGATACAAAACTACGCACCGAACTGCGTGAAATCAGCAATATCTATAATGCAAAAATCATTGACCTTTCACCAGAGAGCATGGTTTTTGAAATTATAGGCAAACCTGAAAAACTAGACGCTTTCCTTGCTATGTTTAAAGATTATGATATAATAGAGTTATGCCGTACAGGCGTTACTGCTTTAGAGCGTGGCGGTAGACACCACCACACACAAAAACCAACAACTGATATACGTGATGTTCAGTTTTGGGACAAAAATGGCGACTGTGATAAATAAACATCGCTGACAACATATGCTTTTTGCCCTTTTGGGTTAAAAATAAACGTAAAAAACAATACATGACATTAAAGGAGAAAACACCATGGCAATCCCAAAATACTATGATTCTGACTGTAACTTATCTTTACTTGACGGCAAAACCGTATCAGTTATTGGCTTTGGTAGCCAAGGCCACGCGCACTCCATGAACCTTGCTGAAAGTGGCGTTAATGTTGCGGTTGGCTTGCGCAAAAGCTCTGCACACTGGGCTAAAGCTGCTGCTTTTGCAGAAAAATGCGCTAACTTTAAAGTTATGGAAGTTGAAGAGGCTGCTAAAATCGGCGATGTTATTATGATGCTTGTTCCTGATGAGCTTTGCGCTGATATCTACTATGCACAAGTTGCACCTCACATGACAGAAGGCAAAGCACTTGCTTTTGCTCACGGCTTTAACATTCACTTTAAAGCTATCAACCCACCTGCTAACGTTGATATCATCATGATAGCTCCAAAAGGCCCTGGCCACACTGTGCGTACACAATACCAAGAAGGCAAAGGCGTGCCTAGCCTAATTTGTGTTGAGCAAGATTACACAGGCCGTGCAAAAGATATCGCTCTTGCATATGCTTCTGGCATAGGCGGTGGCCGTGCTGGTATACTAGAAACAACATTTAAAGAAGAAACTGAAACAGATTTGTTCGGCGAACAAGCTGTTTTATGCGGTGGTGTTTCTGAGCTTATACACGCAGGTTTTGACACACTTGTTGAAGCTGGCTATGCACCAGAAATGGCATACTTTGAAACTTGCCACGAAATGAAACTTATCATTGATCTTATCAATGAGGGCGGTTTTGCAAAAATGCGTTACTCTATCTCTAACACTGCTGAATATGGTGATTACCGCACAGGTAAACGCCTAATCACAGAAGAAACTCGCAAAGAAATGCGTAAAGTCTTACGTGAAATCCAAGACGGTACATTTGCTAGCGAATTTTTAACAGAGATGAACTCAAAAGGCGGTCGTCAAACACACTTCCTAGCTACACGCCGTATGGAAGCTGCACTACCTATCGAAGAAGTTGGCGCAGAGCTACGTGGCATGATGAGCTGGCTAAAAAAATAATGCTGTAAAGCATAAAACGCAATTTTCAATTAATAATATAGCTTAATGAGGCGCAAAAACCTCATCAAACCGCTCATAGATAAGCTGATTTTTCAGTATTGTTTATGGGCGGTAAGCTAAATAATGAGGTTTTTTTCATGAGAAGTGATAATGTAACAAAAGGTAGCGAGAGAGCTCCTAACCGAAGTTTATTTTACGCTTTGGGCTACACACCTGAAGAGCTAGAACGCCCTTTAATAGGTGTTGTTAGCGCACATAGCGAAATTGTGCCAGGGCACATGAACCTTGATAAACTTTCAGCAGCTGTTAAGACTGGCGTTTCAATGGCTGGCGGCACACCTATTTTAATACCAGCTATTGGTGTTTGTGATGGCATTGCAATGGGACACGAAGGCATGAAGTATTCCCTAGCTTCACGTGAGCTAATTTGCGATAGCGTTGAAACTATGCTTATGGCTCACCAATTAGATGGCCTTGTGCTTGTGCCAAACTGCGATAAAATCGTGCCTGCTATGGTTATGGCCGCTGTGCGCATGGACGTACCTGCCATAGTTTGTTCTGGTGGGCCTATGCTTGCTGGCACATACGCTGGCGAGGAAGTTAGCCTTTCAAAAATGTTTGAGGCTGTTGGCGCATTTAAAGCTGGCATGATAGACCAACCCTCCCTTGACGATTGCACAGATAACTGTTGCCCTAGCTGTGGCTCATGCTCTGGCATGTATACAGCAAATAGTATGAACTGCCTAAGTGAGGCTTTGGGCTTTGCCCTACCAGGCAATGGTACTGTACCTGCTGTTTACTCAAAACGTTTGCAATTAGGTAAACAATCTGGCATTGCTATAATGGAGCTTGTTAAAAACAACATTACAGCACGCCAAATCATCAACGAAAAAAGTGTGCGCAACGCACTAGCTTGCGATATGGCACTTGGATGTTCAACAAACTCTGTTTTGCACTTGCTTGCAATTGCAAACGAGGCTGGTTGCCCTATCCCACTTTCGTTATTTAACGAAATTAGCGCTATTACGCCTAACCTTTGCCACCTTGCACCAGCTGGCCCTACACATATGCAAGATTTATACGCAGCTGGTGGCATACAAGCCGTGCAAGCTGAACTTGCTAAAAAAGGCTTAATTGATACTTCCCTACCAACTGTTACTGGCAAAACAGTTGGCGAAAATATTAAAGGTGCAAAAATACTAAACACAAACGCAATACGCCCAATTGAAGACCCTTACAGCCAAACTGGTGGTTTACAAATACTTTGGGGCAACCTTGCACCAAACGGCTGTGTTGTAAAACGCAGTGCTGTTGCAGCTGAAATGCAAGTACACACAGGCCCTGCACGTGTTTTTGATTGTGAAGAAGATGCAATTGCTGCAATTTATGCTGGCAAAATAGTTGCTGGTGATGTTGTTGTTATTCGTTACGAAGGCCCTAAAGGTGGCCCGGGCATGCGTGAAATGCTAAACCCAACCTCTGCCCTAGCTGGCATGAAACTAGATAAAGAAGTTGCGCTTATCACTGACGGTCGTTTTTCTGGCGCAAGCCGTGGTGCTGCTATTGGCCACGTTTCACCAGAGGCTGCCTCTGGCGGTATGATAGGCCTTGTTTCTGAGGGCGATAGCATAACAATAAACATACCTGACGCTGCAATTTCTCTAAATGTTTCTGATGAAATACTTGCACAGCGCAAAGCGGAATATGTTTGCCCTGAACCAAAAGTAAAAACTGGCTGGTTAAGCCGCTATTCTCGCCTTGTTTCTAGCGCTAACGAGGGCGCAGTTTTAAGGTAAAAATCACGCTAGGTAAGTTTTAGTAAAAAACAAATAAACAGCCGTTTAGTTTAGCATTATTTGCTAAAACCAAACGGCTGTTATTATTTTTAAAAACTTACAAAAATAGCAATAAACTTGTAGCCATAATCGCCATGCCACACACTAAACCATAAATGGAAATATGATGCTCGCCATATTGCCTAGCAGCTGGCAATAATTCATCTAAGCTAATATATACCATTATACCAGCAACTGCCGCAAAAACAAAACCAAAAGCCTCATTGCCAATAAATCTAATAAATAAAAAATAGCCTATAATTGCGCCTATTGGCTCTGATAAACCAGATAATAGCGAGAGCTTAAACGCTTTTGTTTTGCTACTGCTAGCGTAAAAAATAGGCACAGCAACCGCAATACCCTCTGGTATATTATGTATAGCAATAGCAACTGTAATCGCTATACCCATTTGCATATCTTCAAGTGCTGAAATAAATGTGGCAAGCCCCTCTGGAAAATTATGTATACCAATTGCAAGCGCTGTAAAAACACCCATGCGCATTAATTTGTTTTTATCTTTATCGGTATATATTGCTTGTTTTGTGTTCACTGCGTGTATGCTATCCATTTGTGGTACAAGTTTATCTATTAAAGCAATAACTAGTATCCCTGCAAAAAAAACCACACACTGCATATATGTTGCCATTTTGTTCGCCATAAATCTCTGTTAATGCATGTAGCCTTTACAAGTATTTCTACAAACGAAACATATATCATAACACCCGCCGATAACCCAGCGAAAAAGATAAAAACATCCTGTCACGGTTCATTTTTAAAAATACAAAAGCCGCACCAATTGCAGTGGCAAGCCCTGCAACCACAGTTAGGCTAAGCGCAAGTAAAATATCATACATAAAATACCTCATTTATATAGCAACTTAATAAAACTAATGTTAATGTTAAAATTTATTGTTTTAACATCGTATGCTGTTTTATTTTTTGTTGTTACTAATAAATGAGGTATTTTAATTTAAAGTATTTTGTTTTTAATATAAACGCTAATTACAAATCAGTTTTAATTTTTATAATTTATAGTTTTATCAATTCGTAATTTTGTGTGCCTATGCCAAGTTTTTCGGCATGCTCAAGGCATATTTTCCAGTTTGTGTTCGAGTGCATAGTTGTAAAGTGGTCGGCTTTGTGTTCAGCACAGTCGCAATCGCCACTGTGCTGTGGACATAGCCCTTGTTTATCGCTTAAACGTGTATCTCTAAAACTAGCTTCTTTATTACATGCATCTGCACAAGCTTTATCTAGTGCAACAGGGTCAAACGATGCAAAGAAGCCTACATTTGGTATAACGGCTGCATCATTATTTGCATGGCAATCACAAAACGGTGAAACATCAATAACTAAATTAATGTGGAAGTTTGGTCTATCCTTAACGACAGCATATGTGTACTCTGCCATTTTAATGCTTAAATCGTTTTCAGATATATTCCAATCAGGGTTAATCGCATCAAATATACAAGCGCCTATGCATCTGCCACAACCAACACATTTTTCGTGGTTGATATTAGCAATACCGCTTGCATCAAATTCAATAGCGTTATGCGCACATATTTTTGCGCATTGTTTACATTTTTTGCACATTGCAGTTTCAACACTTGGTTTACCATTTGAGTGTTGCTCCATTTTACCAGCACGGCTACCACTACCCATGCCTATGTTTTTTAAAGCACCACCAAAACCTGTCATCTCATGGCCTTTAAAATGATTTAAAGAAATAAAAATATCAGCGTCCATAATTGCTCTGCCGCTTTTTGCCTCTTTAACTAAAGTGCCATCAATTGGCACTAGCGCTTCATCTGTACCTTTTAAGCCATCAGCAATGATAACATGACAACCTGTAGAAAAAGGTGTGTAACCGTTTTCATAAGCGGCTTCAATATGCTCTAGTGCATCTTTTCTTCTACCGACATATAGTGTGTTGCAATCTGTCAAAAATGGTTTTCCACCACAAGATTTTATAACATCAGCCACTACTTTTGAGTAGTTAGGGCGCAAGTAAGCAAGGTTACCTGGTTCGCCAAAGTGTATTTTTATTGCCGTTAATTTATCGGTAAAATCAATTTCACCAATACCTGCTTTTTTAATTAATTTTTCAAGTTTAACAAGTAAACTATCACCTGCTGTGGTGCGCATATCCGTGTAATAAACTTTGCTGTTTTCCATATGTTTTCTCCTTATAAAAATGCCATCCTAATATTAATTGGCGAGTGTATTCCATTATACCAAAAAATCATATAAACTACAATCAATTAAATATATTTTTTACGCATCATTTACATACAAATATAAAACGCTATGAGGAAATTCACCCCATAGCGTTTTGTATTTACAGCGTTTTTTATAGTTTTATTAAATTTAATATTAAAGCACTTCATAAAGTAAAATTTCAAAACAATTTATGTGCTTATTCTTTTATTAAATCAAAGCTTAGCTCAACCTTAAATAAATCGCCATCTACAAATAGTTTCATTTGTCCGCCTTGTAGCTCCACTAAGCTCTGCGCTATGGAAAGCCCTAACCCATTACCCTCTGTATTACGTGAGGAGTCACCTCTCACAAAGCGTTCCATTAACTCATCTGCTGTAATATCTAGTGATGTGCTTGATATATTTTTAAACGAAATTAATGCTTTATCACCTTTTTGCTCTAGCGTTAAATATACTCTTGTTCCTTTTTGAGCGTATTTGCAAATATTACCTAGCAAATTATCAAAAACTCGCCATAATCTGCGCCCATCTGCATTAATGCGCATTGATTCCTCTGGTTGTTTTACAATTAGTTCTAGTTGCTGTGTGTGCAAGCGCAAGCTATACTCACCCACTGATTGTGAGAGCAACACACCAACCTCGCACGCTTGCAAGTTAACCTCTAAGTTACCAGTTGAAGCTTTGCTTGCCTCGACTAAATCTTCAATCAAACGTTTTAACCTATCAGATTGTTTGCTTATAATGCCTGTGTATTCAACTATGTTTTCGTTATCTGTTTGTTCTTTTGAGATTAAATCACTATAATTTATAATAGATGTTAACGGTGTTTTAATATCATGTGAAACATTAGTTATAAGCTCGGTTTTCATGCGTTCGCTTTTCATTTTTTCATCAACAGCGTGCACCATGCCATCGCCTATGCTATTAAAATTTTCAGCATGCGTTTTAAATGCACCTAGCATATGCTCTGTTTTAACTTTATAATCAACAATGCCATCTGCTAGCTCTTTGCCTGCTTTAATTAAACGTGCAAACGCAAATTGTGCGTATAAAAATAACGCTAACAATACAGTACGTTCAACAATTATTACGTACATCATAAATAAAGGATAAGCACCACTCGCAATTTCAAAAAGTGCAATAAAATATAAAATTATTGTAAGCGCACTAAAAATAGTCAAGCCTTGCCATAAAACAGGCAATGTTTTAAATATGTTTGCAACTACTTTGCACAGCCAAACAAGAGCTTTTACTGTTGCACGTAAAATTTTATAAGTTAATGTACTGCGCCACAAACCTATAGTTTTAAAACGCACGATTAAATCTAAAAAGAATAATAGTGCAATACCTAACGCCACTAATCCCAAAACTAGCAATACTCCAAACTCTAAAAAATCTGATAAATAAACAGTTGTCGAAACATTAAAAATAAATACTACCGTTGCAATAAATATTACCGATGAAATTTCCAGTGGCATTTTTGTCCAGTTGTTAGTCACTGTTTTTTCTGCCTTTGGGCTATGCCCTACTGCACACACTAAATAAATAAAACTTGCAAATGCAATTATTAACGAAAATACTCCAACAACAATAATACCATATCTCCACACATACGCTAAATCAATAAGATTTTTTCTAAAAGGAAACTCTCCAGTGGTTGTATCTTCAAAAAAAGTAAACGTTATCGTATGAAAAGAGTTATATGTTGGTATTAGCGTTTGTTCAGTAGTAATGCTTTGTTCTACATCTTCGCTTTGTGTTGAATTTTCTGGCTCACTAACCGTAGTGTTTTCTGTTTCATGCGGTGTGGTGACCGTTATCGTTGTTTCATCTTGTTGTATATTATACCCAAAGCTATAATAAAACAAATCCTCTAAAGATAACGTTTTTCCCAAAATAACTTGCCGTGATTCCTAATTGTTTTCTAATGTGCGGTTTAATGGTAGAAAGGAGAACCCCACCC
>CAYJJL010000021.1:0-6444 GCA_964370455.1 uncultured Faecalibacterium sp. | reverse complement strand
CTTTTGCCGTTAAATAATCTATTTGACCATCATAATTTAATATTGAGTTACCAAATTCATAATAAAAATTATTATAAACTAAATTATTAAATTCATTTTCATACGCTAAATTTTTATCTAGCGTGTAAAAATCTGAATAATAAAAGTAAATTACACCAATACCACTAGCAACAAGCACAGCAGCGCTAATAATACATGCAAAATAAGCTAATATCTTAAACACTAAGTTATAACGTTTTTTGTATCTATTGCTATTGGTTTTATTTTTTTCGGCGCTTTGTTTTTTAGTATCTTTACTTTGTTTAGAATCTTTTTTTTGATTTGCAAAATAATCGTCATCAATAACTTTTGCCGTAAAAAAATCTGTATCATTGATTATTTTTTCAGTAGGTATCAGCTCTTGCATTTTATCGTTTTTTTCTTTTTTATACATTGCCGCTCCCCTTTTCTATCTTATAGCCTTGCCCCCACACTACTTTTAAATAGCGAGGTTCGGCGGGGTTTGCCTCTAGTTTTTCTCTTAGGTGGCGTATATGCACAGTAACTGTATTTTCGCCACCAAATGGCGCATCTTGCCATACTTTTTCATATATTTCTTTTGGAGAAAATACTGCGCCTTGGTTTGTCATAAGCAGTTTTAAAATTTCGTACTCCTTAGGTGTTAACGCTACAAGTTCGCCATCTAGCGTTACTTGTTTTTGCTTATCGTCAAGCTCTATGCCGCCAACGCATAAACTTTCTGCTTTAATTTGTCCACCGCCAAGTTGCATATAACGTCGCAAGTGGCTTTTTACACGCACAGCAACCTCAATAGGGTTAAAAGGTTTTGTGATATAATCATCAGCGCCAACTGTTAAACCTAAAATTTTATCACTATCCTCGCTTTTTGCTGTTAACAAAATTATCGGAGCATTACCTATTTTGCGTATTTCTACCATAGCTGTTATACCATCCATAACAGGCATCATTATATCCATTAACACTAAGTGTATTTCATTTCTAGCAAATATATCTAAGGCCTCTTTACCATTAGATGCTGTAAAAAGCGCATAGTTAGCATCAGAAAGGTAAATTTTAAGTGCATTTACAATATCCACCTCGTCATCACAAATAAGTATGTTATACATAAAAAAATCCTCCTTGTGCTACTATTATAAAACAAAAGCTCTTTAAAATGCGAGTATTAAAATATTTAAGATTTTATTAAGTTTATTAAAAACAGGCTGTTTTAGCAAACAATTTGGCCAAAAATAAGGCTAAACATAATTTAAAAAGGCATATTACTGCCTTTTTAACATTTATATTTATTAGCTTTTAAGCAGCTTCATCTCTAGTTACAAATACTTCAATATCATCTTTTTGTGAGTAAGTAACCACTACACTACCGTTTAAATCTGTCCTGTAAAAATCCACGCCTAAATCATCAAAACGTTCAATAATCTCACTATGTGGGTGGCCATAACGGTTTTCATAACCGCAACTTGCAACTGCAATTTCTGGCGAAACTTCGTATAAAAATTCTTCTATATTAGATGTTGACGACCCATGATGCCCCACTTGGAAAACATCTGCTTTTATATCCTCGCCAGCTTCCAGCAAAATCTCTTCAAGCTCTTTTTCACCATCACCAGTAAATAGTGCGTTAAAATCGCCTTTGGTATACATTAAGCAAAGCGATATATTGTTTAAATTATCTGTGCCATCAACACCTGTCGAAAGCACTGTAATTTCACCTAAACCCAGTGGGTAAACGTTACCTTCAGTTGCTACCTCAGCGGAGGAATCATATGCATCAATAGCTACAAAAACATTTTCGTATGCCATTGAATCAATTTCAGATGTTGTTTTGCTCTCATCAGGTAACACAACTAGCTCAACTTCAAAATTTTCTAACACTACATCCATACCACCAATATGGTCAGCGTGTGGGTGTGTTTGTATAAGGTAATCTAATTTTTCAATGCCTAGCGCTTGCAAGTATACAACTAAATCCTCCTGCGAGCTTTCCGTACCAGCATCAATCAACGCATAGCTTTCACCTTGTACAATCAAAGAAGCATCGCCCTGTCCAACGTCAATAAAATGTATTTGCGTTTCAGATTCATCTTCAATAATTTCAGTTGGTGGCACTTTTGATAAACCAGCTAGCTGATATAAATCATTCCATGTTGGCATACCCATCTTGCCACCTAAAGCAGAAACGGCTATAGTTAATGCCACTACAAGCACCACAAATATAAGCACCCAATTTTTTGCAATTTGGCGCATAATTATAGCAAGGGAAAGCCCCTGCTCGCTATGGCGTGGCTTTCCCTTATTTTTTTTTGATTTCATATATTTTTTATAACTCATACTCTCACAATAGTGTTTTACACTTTATTTTTTCTTTTTGGGGTTATTAGCGGTAGGTTTATTTGTTATGTTTTTACTTTTTGAAAGTGGTTCAAAACGCAATTGTTGTTCTGATTGGCGAGTATTTCTGCGGTTATTGGCATTAGGCGTTTTGTTTTTATCCGCCCTTTTTCTACTAGTTTCAGTTGGCTTTTGAGTGTTTTGGGCATGCATAGCACGCCTACCACTAGCAGGCACAAGTTTAGGTATTAAATCCTCCCTATGCACTTTTTTTAGTGCCTCAATAACTTTTGCAGAATTATATGGCTCGTAATATTGCAAAAGTGCACGCTGTGTTGCTTTGCCTTCACGTGTTTTTTCAACAAAAACAGGTTTTAGTGTATATGGGTCAAGCCCAGTGTAAAACATACAAGTAGAAACAGTGCCTGGGGTTGGGTAAAAATCTTGCACTTGCTCAGGTTTCATGTGGTTTTCGTATAAATACTCAGCCAAGTTAACAGCATCTCGCAAAGTGCTACCTGGGTGGCTAGACATTAAATAAGGCACTAAAAACTGCTTTTTACCAGCTTTTTTTGAAAACGCATAGAATTTATCTTTAAATTTATTAAACACATCAATGTTTGGCTTACCCATATATGCCAAAGTTGTAGGCGCTGAGTGTTCTGGCGCAACTTTTAACTGCCCTGAAACATGATGTGTAACAAGTTCTTTAAAAAATGTTTCGTCTTTATCCGCAACTAGGTAATCGTAGCGTATACCACTGCGCACAAACACTTTTTTAACTTTTGGTAGTTCACGTAGCTCACGTAAAATATCCAAATACTCTTTATGTGTAACAATAGCTTTAGGGCAAATTTGTGGCGCTAAACATTTTTTACCACTACTACACATACCCTCTTTCATTTGTTTGCCACAAGATGGCACCCTAAAGTTTGCAGTTGGGCCACCAACATCATGTATATAACCTTTAAAATCTGGCTCGTGTGTCATAGCCTCGCCCTCGGTTATTATACTTTTTGCGCTACGGCTCGTTACTCTGCGCCCTTGGTGCAAAGTTATTGCGCAAAAGTTACACCCAGCAAAACAACCACGGTTTTGTATTATAGAAAACTGTACTTCTCTTATAGCTGGTACACCGCCCAATTCTTCGTAACATGGGTGGTAACGCCTTGTAAATGGCAATGCATAAATTTTATCAAGCTCTGCACGCACAAGTGTTTATGATGGTGGATTTTGTACCATAAATTTATTTTTTTGTTTTTGTACTATCGCCTAGCCTATAACTTCATCTTGTTCTTCCATTTGCAAGCGACATGCCTTTGCATATGCTAATTTATCCGAGCTAACCTTATTAAAACCAGCGCACTCAACATAGCTAACTGGCAAATGCTCAAAATCTGTCATATAACATGTGCCTAGTATATCTGTCATAGTTCTTGTGCTTTCACCGCTCACTAATCTGCGTGCAATTTCAGCAGTTTGGTGTTCGCTCATGCCATAACTAATAATATCAGCACCTGAGGTTTCAATAACGCTTGGAAAAACCTCATCTGCCCAGTAATCATAATGTGCAAAACGGCGCAAAGATGCTTCAAGTCCACCCAAAATTACTGGCAAATCTGGATATGCTTGTTTTGCTAATTGAGTGTAAACTGTTGCACTGCGGTCTGGCCTTGCACCTGCTTTACCGCCTGGCGAATATTCGTCCTCTGTACGTGCAACTTTAGCTACTGAATAATGGCTAACCATGCTATCAACATTGCCACCACCTACAAAGAAACCATATTTAGGCTTACCAAAGCGTTTAAAATCCTCACAATCAGTAAATCGAGGCTGTGCCAAAACGCCAACTTTATACCCTTCGTTTTCAAGCAAACGGCTAATTATTGCCGTGCCAAAACTAGGATGATCAACGTATGCGTCGCCACCTACTACTACAAAATCCACTTCATCCCAGCCACGCTTTTGCATGTCCTCACGGTTTATTGGTAAAAATTCTGTATTTAAAACACTTTCGTTTTTATGTTCTTGCATTTTTTAATTTTCCTCTTGAACAGGCGCATCATTTTGGTTCATGTTCATTTCTATCCATTGTTGTCTGTTAATAAGCACAGCACGTGGTTTTGCACCTTCGTAAGGGCCAATTATACGCATTTGTTCCATTTCATCCATAATACGTGCGGCACGTGCATAACCTAATTTACAACGTCGTTGCAACAAACTTGTTGAGGCTTGCCCTGCCTCTATTACAACTTCTGCACATTGCTTTAGCATAGGGTCAAAATCACCATTTGCATTGCCTGCATTATTATCAGATGCCCCCTTGCCTGTTTGTTTTGGGTTTGCTGCCACTTTTTCCATCTCGGCTATCATTTGTTCGTCATAACTTGCACTTCCGCCCTCTTTAATAAAGCCAAGTGCACGGTTAATTTCGCCATCTTTGATATATGTGCCTTGTATACGTATAGGTTTTGAAGCCCCTAGTGGCATAAATAACATATCACCCATACCAAGCAGTTTTTCAGCGCCACTACCATCAAGTATAGTACGGCTATCCACCTGGCTTGAAACTGCAAACGAAATACGGCTAGGGATATTTGTTTTGATTAAACCTGTAATAACGTCAACACTAGGGCGCTGTGTTGCAACAATAAGGTGCATACCAGCTGCACGAGCTTTTTGTGCAATACGGCAAATATATTCCTCAACCTCTTTACCTGCTACCATCATTAAATCTGCAAGTTCGTCTATAATAATTGCTATATATGGCAGTTTCTCAAGGCTTGGGTTTTCCTCTGCTAGTTTGTTAAAGGATTTTATCTCTTTTGCGTTGTTATCAGCAAAAAGGCGATAACGCCTCTCCATTTCCACAGTTGCACTTGCAAGTGCACCAGCGGCCTTACGTGCCTCAGTAACAACTGGCATTAACAAATGCGGTATGCCGTTATACTCAGCAAGTTCAACCACTTTAGGGTCAATTAAAATTAGTTTTAAATCATCAGGACCACTGCGGTATAAAAAGCTCATAATAATACTATTTACACAAACAGATTTACCACTACCTGTACTACCAGCTACCAAAAGGTGAGGCATTTTGCAAAGGTCTGCCACTTGTGGCACACCTGCAATATCTTTACCTAAAACAAAGCTCAAAGGGCTTGTCATTCTTGTAAAATTAGGACTTTCAAATAAACCACGTATTGCAACTGGTGTGCTTTTGCGGTTAGGTACTTCTATACCAACGGCAGGTTTGCCTGGTATAGGTGCTTCAATACGCACGCCACCAACCGCTAAATTTAGCGCAATATCATCAGCTAGGTTGGTAATACGGCTAATTTTAACACCAGCTAGTGGTTGCAACTCATAACGTGTAACAGATGGCCCACGAGAAATATCTAAAACACGTGTTTTAACGCCAAAGCTCTCCAAAGTATCAACAAGTTTTTGTGCATTTGCTTTAAGCTCTTTTTCAACACCAAAATCTTGTGTATCAACAGGCATTTCAAAAAGTGTAATTGGCGGTGCGCTATATTCTTTAACAACAATTTCTTCAACTGGTGTTTCTATTGCTTCTTTTTCGGCAATTATTGGTTTATCCATAGCCGCCGCAACGAGGTTTTCAATATCATCGCTAGCCACAAAAGGGGTTTGTGGCTGTGAGGTTTCAGCAGTTTGTGCTGGTGCTAAAATAACTGCTTCATCTGTGCTTGCACCCATCATCACATCAGCTTGTGGTTCATCTTGCATGCTAATCCAGCCATCATCATCTACTATCAAATTTTCATCATTTTGCGCTAGTGGCATTGTTTCAGTTTGTGTTGTACCTACTTTAACATCTGCAATGTTATCCATGCTAGGCGCTAATATAGGCTGTGGCACCTGTGGTGCTGGCATATTTAATGGGTTTTGCCCAAACGTACCACCAGGCCCAATTTCAACTGGTTCAATAGGTTCGCTTTTACCTTTGTGCATAGTTATGTTATCTGGCCCTAGCGAAACATCAAAAAATGCCCGAGCATCAACCTCTTCACCATCGGGTTGTGCTAAATTTTTGCCATTTGTGTTAACAGGCCCACCTATGTTTTCTATCTG
>CAYJJL010000020.1:0-15300 GCA_964370455.1 uncultured Faecalibacterium sp. | reverse complement strand
AGTGATTATTATAATCAAAATGAACTTGCTGATTATGCCGAGATTGTTAAAAGCACAATTAACGAGGTTGATGGTATTGAAAAAATCATAATAGAGGGTTTACCAACAAAGCAAGTTGAAATTATAACAGACCCCGCCAAAATGCAAAGCTATGGCTTTAGCATAGAAAATATTTTGCAACATATGAAAGCGCAAAATCTATCTATCCCATCTGGTGGCATTAAGTACGAAAGCGGAGAAATAAACGTTGTTGCGCCTGCTATTTTTGAAAGTATTGCAGATATTGAAAACCTAGTTATAAATGGCAGTGCTGAATCCTTGAGTTTTGTTAAACTTAAAGATGTTGCTAAAATTTAATTTGCTGAAACTAGCGACTATTATTTTTCGCAAGATGGCAAACTTGCAATTTTAATCACAGGTACAATTGAGGATGGACAAAATGCAATAAACGTTGGTGCAGATTTACGAAATGCAATTGAAAACTCAAAAAAACTAGTACCTAGCGAGATTGTTTTTCACGAGGTTTTATATGCGCCAGCCGATATCGAAAGCTCCATAAATAGCTTTATTATGAACCTTTTTCAAAGTATAGGGCTTATAATGATTGTTGTTATGGTTGGCGTTAGCTTGCGCAATGGCTTAATTGTTTCCGTGGCGTTACCAATTAGTATCTTATTTACTTTTATTATTATGAACTTGCTAAAAATGCAATTTCACTTTATTACAATTTCAGGGTTAATTGTTTCGCTAGGTATATTAGTTGATAACGCAATTGTTATAAGCGAGGCTATACAGCATTATTTAAACAATGGTTTAGCAAAAACCGATGCCATAATTAGCGCAGTTAAAGAAACTGCCATACCTGTTTTAACCTCCACCCTAACAACTATCGTCACTTTTTCGATAATTTATTTTGTGCCTGGTGTTACTGGGCAAGTGGCTGGTGACATACCTACGGTTGTTATAACCGCTTTAATCGCTAGTTATTTTGTTGCTATGTTTGTTATCCCTGTTTTTGCTTATTGGTTTTTTAAACCAGAGGCAAAAACTAAAAAATTAAAGAAAAACTATATGGCACACACCTTTATGTCCATGCTAGAACTTGCCTTAAAACACAAAATTATAACTGTAGCAAGTGCATTTTTAACTTTAGGTGTCGCAGCATTTTTAGCCTTACAATTAGGCATGCAGTTTTTCCCCGTGGCGAGCAAACCTATAAATTACATTACTTTTGAGGGCGAGGGCATATCTCTAACTGCCTCTACTGATGTTAGTTTACAAATTAATGAAGTTTTAGATAACGAGCCTGTAATTGATAACTACACCTACGCAGTTGGTGGTGATTTACCAAGCTTTTTCTTGACTGTGCCATCGCTTGCTAATGCGCCTAATGTAGGGCAAAATATGTTGCAGTTAAACGAAGACGAAATGGAAAAACTAGGTGGCCCAGAGGCGACAAGCAAATACTTGCAAAATATTATGGATAAGCAAATTGTTGGCGCAAATGTCACTGTAAAAAGCCTTGAATATTCCATACCAACTGACGCAAAAATATCTTTTGTCATATATGGCGAAGATATAGAAAAGCTAACTCAAACAGCTGATTTAATGGCAAGTGCTCTCAGCGAAATTGAAGGCACTAGCCGTATACAAAGCACATCTATAAACTCCCAGTACGAATATAATGTAAATTTAGATAGCGAAGTATTATCAGCATATGGTTTGCTTAAATATGATGTTGTAAAGCAAATCAACACATCTTTAATGGGTGCAACTGCTGGTGTTTACCAAACAGATAGCGGTAACTTAGATATAATTTTGCGCAGTGATATTAACAGCCTTGAAGATTTGCAAAACTTGCAAATTGTTGGTAGCGTGGCAGATACTAAAGTTTTATTAAGCCAAATTTCCACTATAGATTTACAGCCATCTGTACCTATAATTGAGCATTACAATGGCAAGTATTACTTACAAGTATTAAGCAACGTTTTACCTGGTTATAACTCATTTGCAATAGAAAGCGAATTTACAAATGATTATTTACCAAACATGGATTTACAGGGCATTTCAATAGAAAGCAAAGGCGAAGTTAGCAACATGCTTGATTTAGTTGTTTCGCTTATTTTTAGTGCTGGCTTTGCTGTTATGTTAATTTATATTATACTTTTATTCCAATTTAAAACACTTAAAAAACCACTTATTGTTTTAGCAAGTATTCCGCTTAGTTTTATAGGTTGTGGCTTTGGTTTGTGGATATTTAAAATGGATATACAAGCAATGGCACTATTAGGCTTAGTTAGCCTTTTTGGCATAGTTGTTAATAATAGTATACTACTTATTGAAGTTATGGATACAAGGCTAAAAGCTGGCGATACAGCCGAGCAAGCGTGCCTACAAGCCGTGCAACTGCGCTTTAGACCAATTATGCTTTCAACAATAACTACATGTATTGGTTTAGTTCCGCTTATAATTTCCGCTGACCCAATGAGCGCACCTATGGCATCTGTTTTATTATTTGGGTTATTATTTTCCACCGTTTTAACAATGGTAGTTGTGCCTACAATTTATGCCATTGTTGAGGGTAAAAAAGCTAAATAGTTGCTTATTTTAAAATGCCTTGCTTCACGCTTTAGCTAGCCAGATAAATATAATCCGAACCAGTTTTATACAGCGTAGTTCAGCTTGTTATTATATTTCTTGATTTTTGAATATAATTAAACCTATTATGCTACTAATAGCTGATACGACAACCGCATTTAGCAAAAGATAAAAGGCTTTTGAAATTGTTATTGTTATGTTTACTGATTGTGACATACCGTACACGCTATGCCTTATAATTGTTTCTATAATTGGTGCTGAACTTGCCAAATTTAAAGCAAGGCTTGCAAATGTTTCACTTAATAACACATATCCTAAACAAGTAATTACGGCGTATATATTATTTTTCATTGTTGTAGATATCAAAGTAAAAACACTGCCTAAAGCGATGTAAGGTAAAATACCACTAGCCATAACCAAAAGATATTGAACATAAAAAAACAATTCGCCCTTTGCCGAAAATATTAACACCATAGTTTGAAAAGAAATATATATAATCACAGAAACAACGCAAGATAATAATAACTTTGATAAGTACATCTTTGTTCGGCTTTTTGTTATGTTCCATTTGTTGCACAAAGTTTTCCATAAATAATCTTGCCC
The DNA here is from genome assembly GCA_964370455.1 of uncultured Faecalibacterium sp. Classification (GTDB taxonomy): domain Bacteria; phylum Bacillota; class Clostridia; order Oscillospirales; family Ruminococcaceae; genus Faecalibacterium. The sequence continues at coordinate 12,099 of CAYJJL010000020.1, read as the reverse complement.
TATAAATATAGATATGATTATTGCTATTAAAAAACCTAGACCTTTATAATATTGCGTACCTATCAAAACTAAATCTTCCACGCCTTTAAAAGTTGTTAAGTTGCCAAAAATTGATATACCTATGCGTATATCAGAGCGTAACACTAATGAAAGAAACGCTGATATAAGCATTGAAACTCCAAGAACAATGTAAAATAATTTACTGCACACAAGACGGTAAAAATCATTTTTAATAATTTTTATCATATCTAAATTCCTCCTTTAGTGTAGTGCATATACAAATCTTCTAATGATTTGCCTTTTGCTTCAATTTCACTTTTAGAAGCTTGAAATACAATTTTTCCGCCTGCAAGTATGCCGAAAGTAGTGGCGGTGTTTTCAAGTTCGCTTAAAATGTGGCTCGATATAATAATTGTGATATCTCGCTCTTTATTAAGCTTTAATATCAAATTTCTAAGCTCACAAATTCCATCAGGGTCAAGGCCATTAATGGGTTCATCTAAAATGAGAATATCAGGGTTTTCCATGAGAGCCTGTGCTAATTTTAAGCGTTGTGTCATTCCGAGCGAAAAATCACGAACTTTTTTATTTCCAATATTTTCAAGCCCTACTAATTTCAAAACATCTTTTATATCCTTGATACCACAATTATCTAAAAGTAAAGCATGTGCTTTTAAATTTTGATGCGCACTCATGTCAAGATAAAGTGCAGGAGAATTAATAACTGCTGATATTTTTATGCTTTTATCTCGTTTAACTACACTGCCTTTATAGTTTGGTATTTGTCCTGTAATAATACGCAGTAGCGTTGTCTTTCCAGAACCGTTCTTTCCGATTAAGCCGTAAATATCACCTTTATTGATATTAGTAATAACATTGGTGAGTATAGGCATGTTGTTATAAGATTTCGCTATTTCGTTTATGCTTAATATTACTTGCGACATTAGTTTATTTCCTCCTTGATATCTGCTAAATTACAATGCGTGCATCAATAAATATTGATAAAATTAAAGCAAGAGCAATGATAGACACAAGTGTTATCCCTACACCTTTTAAAACGGATTTTAACATTCCACGCTTCCATTTTATTGATAAATCTTTTACGCTCATTGCACTATCAAGGTTTTCCATACGTTCTGATTCACAAATGCTACCGCCCATAAGTTCTAATTCTTTTTGACAATCAACGCAATCTGATAAATGTTCATCCACCAGTTGTTTACTTTGTGCACTACAAACGCCATCAAAATATAATGGTAATAAATCTTTAATTATTTCACAAGAAACTTTCATTTCATTTCCTCCTGTAATCTTTTTTTAGCTCGATAAAAAATAAGCCTTGCCCAACTATCTGTTTTATTAAATAGTTCTCCAATTTGTGAAAAAGGTAAATCCCCAAAAACTCGCAGTGTAAAAACCTCTTTATAAGGCTCCTCTAAATGATGTAAAATCTTGTGAAGTCTTTTAACTTCATCTTTGTTTAAAAAATCTCGTTCAATGTCAAGTGGGCTACATATATCTTCGTTTTCTATCTGTTCTGTGTGCCTATGTTTTTTTAGATAATTTAAATATGTGTTTTTTGCAATTTGGCAGAGCCATACATATAACTTGCAATCACCATTAAAAGTATCTATTTTTTTAAGTGCTTTAAAAAATGTATCTTGCGTTATATCCTCTGCTATTGCTTCGTTTTTGCATAAAGATAAAACATATCTGTAAACATCTGAAAAGTATTCCGTATATATTTTTTCAAAATCGGGCATTTATTTTCACCTCCAGTCACATAAAGTAAAATGTTGTTTGAATTTCCCTTTCACTTATAAGACAATAGAAATTCAAAAACGTTTCAAGTTATTTTTAAATAAATATATAGGAACCTATCTATCTGTGCTTAAACCTTTACTTTTTTAAATCAAGTGAAAAGATTTTAGCCTGAAATAGATTAAGTTCCTATATTTTCTATGTTGTAAATTTTTTATTTTTCTTGTAATATAAAAATTTAAATGCAATTAATATTAAAAATGCGAAAAATCTACACCATTATGTTTTCTGAAAGCATTTCATAATAGGTTAAAGTTAGCTCTTCCGTTTCGCCATTTAAAAATATAACTTCACCATTTTGCATTTCAATTTTAATATATTGTTTTACATTGTTCATTATATAAAGTTTTGCAGTGCCATACCCATCTACTGCAAAATTACCTACACTTATTCTATCTGTTGCAGCTCCGTTAACACGCCAAGTTGCATTAATTTCATCTACAATTTCAACCGAAGTAATTTCATCTTTTTGCAAACTTATGGAGTAAAATACACCAGGCTCGCTTATTTCAAAAGTAGTGTCACTTTCAGTTAAAGTTATAGTGCCTAAATCGTAACCTATTAGCGAAAACATTAACGCTACTGTGCCTATTATTATTGCACCTATTATACCTGCAAAAACTTTACCGCCTGTTGTGGCTACATTTATAGTTGAGCCATACCCTAATTGTTTTGGCACAAAGGTTTTATTTACATTTGGGTTATAGTAATAACCAAATTTGTAATAATCGCTGTCATCCTCATAAATAATGCTATTTGATGATAATAGTTTTTGTTTTAATTTTATGTTTTTGTTTTGCACTATTAATACAGCAAAAACAGTTACAATGCTATGCAATGCTATACATATAAACAACGTTGTTGTGTATGCATTTGTGTTAACATTACCACTTGATTGTATTAGTAAAGGTGCAAAAAACAAAGTTGCATAAGCAGTTACAACCGAAATTTCGCTTAAACCTCTTTTGTAATTTTTGTTAAGTGCAAGGTTTATTGCTGTATCGCTTGAGTAAACTTTGTTTTGAGTTTTAAAACTAAGATAATAAAAAAACACCGCTGTTATTAATGACGTTATTATTAAAATAAAGGCTACAAGTTGGTAATAAAAATTCTCAGCATTATAAAACAGCACAAGCAATACAATTAGTATAATATCGGCTGGCAAAAACCACTTTAGTTTTATAGGAAAAGTGCTTTGCAAGCGTGCAAGTTCGGTATCTATCAAAACAGCTTTTTGTGTTTTAACATACCACTCATTTTTAATTTTTATCGCTTTAACTTGCTTTGATGCTTTATAAAATAAATAGTTAAAAGAGCCTATTATTATAGCTAGCAAAACCATTAAGTATATCATACTTATTGCTATTAAATCTTTAAAAATAAAACCTGTAAGTTGCAATGGCAACAACACCCACATTAGTTTTTTGCACTGTTTTTTATAGCTTTCTATTATATTATTAAACTCTTGTGCCTTTAGGTTTTCTTTAGGTATGGCAATACCAAAAATTAAGTTTGGCGAGCTAGTAGCCATAGCTTTTGTGGAAAAATACATCATTAATAAAACAAATAAATTTATGGGTACCATTATATAAAACATCATAGCTAAACCCTTTCTATATATATTTTAGGCTGATGGTTGCTTTTGTGCTTTTATTGCTCTGTTATAACCTCAGTGGCTACGTTTCAACAATAATAAATAAAAATGTTGGAAACCCGCCACTTGTTTAAAACTTTTTGCTTAGCCAGATAAATATAAGCCGAACCAGTTTTATGCATCTACTACTTTAATGTTTATATTGCTTATAACCTCTTTACAAAGTGCCAGTATATTTTCCTCACTGAGACCGTTTATATTTGCCTCTGTAACAAGCAATTTTAGCTCTGTTTCCAGTTTTTCATTATAGGTTTTATTGTATTTTGCCAAGGGCGAGATTTTTGCACCGTGGCGACGATCAATTTGTATAAAACCCTCATTTTTAAGTATGGCATACGCTTTGTTTACTGTCATAGCGTTTATGCCTATTTCTGCTGCTAGTTGCCTAACAGTAGGCAAGCTTTCACCTATTTTAATATCACCACTACCAATGCCAAGCACAATTTGGTTGCGAAGTTGCACGTAAATAGGCGTTGTGGAGTTCATGTCTAACTGTATAATCATAACTGCCTCCTTTTTGTATTGTTTGTATTATACAGTGTAATACAAACAATACAAAAAGTCAATAGATTATAATAAAAAAATTTTGGCACTTATATTTATTTTAATACAATTACTGCCCACATATCGCTTAGTAATTGAATTATTTATAATTATTTTGTATAATCAATAATATCAAGATTTAATATTAACAATTTGCTGCACAACGTTAACACATGGAGGCAATATGAAAACAATTGGTTTAATAGGTGGTATGAGCTGGGAAAGCACTGTTTCGTATTATCAAATTATAAATGAAAAAACAAAAGAACTTTTAGGCGGATTACACTCAGCCAAAATCTTACTTTATAGTGTTGATTTTGCCGAAATTGAAGAATACCAAGCAAATGGCGAGTGGGATAAAAGCGCCGAATGTTTATCTAACATTGCTGTAAAACTTGAAAAAGCCGGCGCTGATTTTATTGTTATTTGCACTAACACCATGCATAAAGTAGCACCACAAATATCCAAAAACATTAATATACCTATAATCCACATAGCTGAAGCCACTGCAAAAGCTATTAATAAATGTAACCTTAGCACAATTGCACTGCTGGGCACTAAATATACCATGACACAAGAATTTTATAAGCAAAAATTAATCGATAATGATATTAACGTGCTTATACCTACCCCTGAGGACATTGAAACTGTAAATGATATTATATATAACGAATTATGCCTAGGGAAAATCACACCACTGGCTAAACAAAAATACCTTGATATTATTGCAAAACTGCAAAAACAAGGCGCGCAAGGAGTAATACTTGGTTGCACAGAAATAGGCCTTTTAATCTCGCAAAAAGATACTACACTACCTGTTTTTGACACTGCTAAAATACACGCTGAAGAAGTGGCGCAAACTGCAATTAACAGCTAAACAAACATATATTAAATAGCGTGTATTCCAATTGCTACATATCCGCAAATTTCAAATTAAACACAGTAAATAATCTGCAAAATTTTTCAAAAAAAAACTCTTTAAAGTTAGTAATACACCTAACTTTAAAGAGTTTTTTTAATTAATTATTTATGATATTTAAGCCCTGCGTTTATGCTACACGCTCTATATATTTGCTCGGTTAAAACAAGGCGTGCAAGTTGATGTGGTAAGGTTATGCGCCCCATGCTAAATTTTAATACAGCTGCCTTTTTAACACTTTGTGCAAGCCCGTGTGAGGAGCCTATAACAAAGGCTATATCCCCTGTTCCGCTCTGTGCTTTATCTGCTAAAAACTCAGCTAGTTCCTCACTTGAAATTTGCTTACCCTCTATGCAAAGCGCAACTATGCTTGCACCTTTGCGCACTGCGTTAAAAATTGCTTTTGCCTCTTTTTCAAGCGCTTTTTCTATAACGGCTTGAGAGGCGTTTTTTTCGGCTATGCTTTCCTCAGCAATTTCTATAATGCGAAACTGTGCAAATGCGCCTAACCGCTTTTGATATTCCGCCACACCTTTTGCAAAATAATCTGCATTTAGCTTGCCTAGACAGATTAAATCTATATGTTGCATGTTTACACCTCAAAAATCATTTGTCGTTTTATCAATTAATATGTTATACAAAACGTAATTTTATATAGTAACACCACATTTTGTATAAAACAGCATTGTTTTGTACAATTATAAAACAAATACCAATAAAACATTTATTGCGTTATAAAATTACGTGGTTTTTTATAGTAATTTGTATTTATTTTTAATTTATTTCTAATTTAAATAGCATTAAAAAATAATTAATAATTAATTTTTAATGCTATTTTTTATTTATTTAATTATTAAAATTATTCACCAAAAAGTGTCATTTGCTCGCCTATATCCTCTGCCCTTAACAGTGCACCTGTCGCTGGTAAAGTGCGCACACGGTAGCGGTGTGGGTTGTTGCATTCTAGCTCTTGCAAAGGCTTAATGCTCTCTATTTTTTGGTTTTTCTTTAGCGTAATCACTTGCACGCCTATGCTATCTCTAGTTGCTTTTTCTGCCACTTGTGCAGTGCCAAAAAGCAACATACGCCCCGCCGACGTTGTAATAGCAAGCTCTGTTTCTTCCGCTAAAAACATGCATTTAACTAAAGGTGATTTATCTGTATATGCCTTTAAAAGCTTTTTGCGGTTTAACTTTGTTTCGTATGAGCTAAGCGGAATTTTTGCACATTTGCCGTTTTCGTAGATAAATAACATCCAGCCCTTATAATCAGTTGTTAAGTGCATAAACACTGGTGCTTCGCCATCATCCATACCTAATGTGCCACCTATATATGAGCCCATTAAACTTGCTTTACCATCCTCGAAATCACCTACACGGCACTTATAAACTTTGCACATATTTGTAAAAAATAACATTTCAACATTGTTGCGTGTTTCCGCTTGCCAGCGTATTTCATCGCCCTCTTTAAGCTTTTGCTCGCCGCTCATGCGCAAAGATTGTGGTGTAATTTTTTTGAAGTAACCCTCTTTTGTAAAAAAGATTGTAACAGGGTAATCTGCCATTGTTGGTGTTGTGTCCTCAACTTCAATAACTGGTAAGTCATATAAAATTTCAGTTTTACGTGCTTGGCCGTATTTTTTTGCAACATCTGCAAGCTCTTGCATAATAATTTTGCGTATGCGTGCTGGGCGTTTTAAAATATCCTCTAAATCCGCAATAGCTTTTTGTAATTCTTCAATTTCAGCTGTGCGTTTTAAAATATACTCTCTGTTTAAATGGCGCAATTTAATTTCAGCCACATATTCTGCTTGGGTTTCATCTATGCCAAAACCTATCATAAGGTTAGGCACAACCTCTGCATCAACCTCAGTTTCTCGCACTATTTTTATTGCTTTATCTATATCAAGCAATATAGCCTCTAAACCTTGCAAAAGGTGCATACGGCGCTGTTTGCCTGCTAAATCATAAAAAGTACGGCGGCGTACACATTCCGTGCGGAAAGCTATCCACTCTGTTAATATTTCACGCACGCCCATAACACGTGGTTGTCCAGCAACTAAAATGTTAAAGTTACAGCTAAAACTATCTTCAAGTGCTGTCATTTTAAAAAGCTTTGCCATTAATTTATCAGCATCTTGGCCACGTTTTAAATCCATAGTGAGCTTTAAACCGTTTAAATCGGTTTCGTCACGCATATCGCTAATTTCTTTAACTTTGCCTGTTTTAACTAGCTCCGCTATTTTATCCATAATAGCTTCAATGGTAGTTGTAGGCGGTATTTGTGTTATCTCTATCATGTTATCGCTTTGCACATATTCGTACTTAGCACGCACACGCACAGAGCCACGGCCGTTATCATATATGTTTTGCATTTCTGCTGCATTATATAGTATTTGCCCACCGCCTCTAAAATCAGGCGCTGGCAAAGTTGTTGAAAAATCATGCTCTGGGTCTTTCATAAATGCAATTGTAGTGTTGCAAAGTTCTTCTAAATGGAACGAACATATATTACAAGCCATGCCAACTGCTATACCAAGAGTATTATTTGCCAAAATACTAGGGAAGGTTACAGGCAAAAGTGTAGGCTCAACTGTTGTACCATCATAGTTTGGCACAAAATCAACTGTTTCTTTGCCTATATCCTTAAATAGCTCCTCGCAAACACCCTCTAGTTTTGCCTCTGTATAACGTGAGGCCGCACAAGCCATATCACGGCTGTATGCTTTACCAAAGTTACCTTTGCTATCAACATAAGGCAAAAGTAAGCTTTCGTTACCACGCCCCATACGCACCATAGTGTCATATATAGCTTGGTCGCCGTGAGGGTTTAAGTGCATAGTGCTACCAACTATATTTGCAGATTTTGTACGTGCACCTTTTAGTAGGTTCATATCATACATAGTATACAATAGTTTGCGGTGCGAGGGTTTAAAGCCATCTATCTCTGGCAAGGCACGGCTAACAATAACGCTCATTGCATAAGGCATATAGTTGCTTTCTAGCGTGCGAGTGATAATTTCTTCAAGCACTAAGCCTGCGCCTTGTATTTCAACGCCATCACCTAATTGTGGGCGCTGTAATTTTGTTGTTTTTTTGGTTTGTTTTTTTGCCATTTCGCAGTACCTTTCTTAATGCCGCTGTTTAAAAGCTTATTTTATATCATAAATTCATCTGTATTACGTATTTTATGATATATCCAAAGCATCTATATATTCTGCGCCGTGCTCTGCAATATGCGCTTTACGCCCTTGCAAATTATCGCCTAGCAATATATCAAACATTTTTGCGGTTTCTTCAACATCTGTTGGCATAACTTTAATCAAACGTCGGCTTTCTGGGTTCATGGTGGTTAGCCACATCATTTCAGGGTCGTTTTCACCAAGACCTTTCGAGCGTTGCAATGTGTATTTTTTATCGCCTATTGTTTCTAAAAAGGCTGCTTTTTCTTGCTCTGTATATGCAAAATAGGTTTTTTCTTTAGTACCTATTTCATATAAAGGCGACTCCGCTATATAAACATAGCCATCTTGTATAAGTGTTGGCATTAAACGGTAAAGCATAGTTAAAACTAGTGTGCGTATTTGGTAGCCGTCGTAATCGGCGTCAGTACAAATAACAATTTTATTAAAGCGTAGGTTATCAAGGCTAAATGTTGCAAGCTCTTTATTATGCTTGCCGCCCATTTCAACACCGCAACCCATAACTTTTATTAAATCCACTATAATTTCTGATTTAAATATACGTGCGTAATCCGCTTTTAAACAGTTTAAAATTTTACCTCTAACAGGCATAATAGCTTGGTATTCGCTATCACGGCTAGTTTTAACCGCACCCATAGCTGAATCACCTTCCACTATATAAAGCTCTCTGCGAGCTTTATCTTTTGTACGGCAATCAACAAATTTTTGTACTCGGTTTGCTAAATCAACTTGCACACCTAATGTTTTTTTGATGCTCATACGGGTTTTTTCAGCATGTTCACGGCTTTGTTTATTAACTAGTACTTGTTGGCAAAGTTTTTGTGCTTCATCTGGTTTTTCTAAAAAGTAAACTTCAAGGTAATGCTTTAAAAAATCTGTCATTGCTTGTGTTACAAACTTATTAGTAATAGATTTTTTAGTTTGGTTTTCGTAACTAGTACGAGTTGAAAAACAAGAGGATACAAACACAAGGCAATCCTGCACATCTTGAAAGTTAATTGTGCTCTCACCTTTTTTATATGCGTTTTTATCTTTTAAAAATTTATTTATTTGGTAAACAAAAGCTGTTTTAACCGCATTAGCTGGGCTACCGCCGTGCTCCAGCCATGAGGAGTTATGATAATACTCTAATAGTTGCGCCTTGTTTGAAAAACAAAATGCTGCGCCCATCTTTACTTTATAGTCAGGCTGATCAGCACGGTCACGGCCTATAGCCTCAGATTCGCATGTGAAAACAGGTGTTATACCATCAAGGCCTACTATTTCATCTACGTAGTCGGCAATGCCGTTTTTATAGTTCCATGTTTCCTCCCATGGTTTACCAGTGTTTGGGTCTGGCACTTGGTGGTCAGTAAATGTAATAGTAATACCAGCGTTTACAACTGCTTGGCGTTTAAGCACATCTCTAAAGTAAGAGCTTTCTACATGTATTTCTGTAAAAACTTCATCATCTGGTTTCCAGCGTATTCTACTACCTGTGCGTTTACCTTTAAAAGGCTCGGTTTGTAAACCACCTACGTTTTCACCCTTTTTAAAATCTAGGTGATAGTGATTACCATCTCTATATATATCAGCTGTCATCCACGCAGAAGCATACTGTGTAGCACAAAGACCTAAACCATTTAACCCTAGCGAGAACTCATAGTTATCCTCGCCTGTACCATACTTACCGCCTGCGTACATTTCACAGAACAATAACTCCCAGTTAAAGCGTTCCTCACCTTTATTATAATCAACAGGCATGCCACGGCCGAAATCTTCAACCTCAACACTGCCATCTTTATAACGTGATACATGTATTATGTTGCCATGTCCGTCACGAGCTTCATCTATAGAGTTTGAAATAATTTCAAATATAGAATGTGCACAGCCCTCTGCGCCATCTGAGCCAAATATAACCGCTGGGCGCTTGCGCACACGGTCGGCACCTTTGAGCTGGGTAATACTTTCGTTACCATATTCTGGTTTTTTTGCCATGCGTGTTACTCCTTTTAAAAGAAAATGAATATTTTTACTTTATATATAAGCTTTTGCTTTATTTTTTTTAGCTTTTTTGTATGTGTTAAAAAATATTTTTTCGTATAAATCCTTACAATGTTATATTAAAACATATCTTTTTAGTAAATGTCAAATAAATTCTCAAATTTTTTTAATATTTTTTTACAGTAAACAAGTTGGTATATCGCCATTTTTTACTACCTCGCAAAACTTTTTTAAAAAAAATTAAATTTTTTTCAAAAAAAGGCTTTACAAATGGTTTTTTTTGTTATATAATAACTCTCGCACCAAACGATGTGCCTCCGTAGCTCAGTCGGTAGAGCAGAGGACTGAAAATCCTCGTGTCAGTGGTTCGATCCCGCTCAGAGGCATAACATCAAATAATCGAAAATATCCTCTAGATATTTTCGACGTGTGCGGCCGTAGCTCATCTGGTAGAGCGCCACCTTGCCAAGGTGGAGGTAGCGAGTTCGAGCCTCGTCGGCCGCTCCAAAATGGGGGAGTTTAGCTCAGCTGGGAGAGCAGCTGCCTTACAAGCAGCGGGTCAGCGGTTCGAGCCCGTTAACTCCCACCATTTTTTTGGCCCAGTAGTTCAGTTGGTTAGAACGCTAGCCTGTCACGCTAGAGGTCGACGGTTCGAGCCCGTTCTGGGTCGCCAACAACATAAAAATGGCGAAAGTAATTTCGCCATTTTTTTGGTGGCGTGGCCAAGTGGTAAGGCAAAGGTCTGCAAAACCTTTATTCACCAGTTCAAATCTGGTCGCCACCTCTTAAAAGACAATCTTCGGATTGTCTTTTTTTGTTTTATATGGCTATTTATAATTATAATCTAAAATCACAAAATTATAAATAGCCAAAATAATAAAAAACCGAACGTGTTAACAAAAAGCTCGATAACAAATTAGTGTTAGCGAGTTCATTTTAACTTGTTATATATGAAAGCGCTTATTTTAAAGAAATTATCTTAAAATTTAATTTAAACAACACTCCCCAGTTAGCAATATGCAACTATTATATATTAAAATTTAACGCACATTTCGCATAAAATTAAAAAATTTATCAAAAAAACCTCCCGTTAGTAATTTCCGCTAATGCGTGGTTTTTTTGTTGTTTTAAATGCTATTCTCCCCTTTTTCAAAAAAAATAAAATTATTTTTAAAAAAGGTCTTTACAAAACAAAAATCTATGTTATAATAAAACAGTAATGATTATCATTATTGCTTGAAAACGAGCAAATTGAATGAGTTTATCTTATCATTAATTAGATAATAATCATTTTTTATTATAACAAACAATTAACAAAAAACACTTTATTTGGAGGATTTTAAAAATGGAAAAAAAATTTGTATGTTCAGTATGTGGTTATGTTCACACAGGCGCTTGCGCACCTGATGTATGTCCTGTTTGCAAAGTTGGCGCAGATAAATTTACAGAACAAGCTTCTGGTGAAAAAGTTTGGGCAGCTGAACACGTTGTTGGCGTAGCACAAGGCGCAAGAGAAGATATCATAGCTGACCTACGCGCAAACTTTGAGGGCGAATGTTCTGAAGTTGGTATGTACTTAGCAATGTCTCGTGTTGCACACCGTGAAGGCTACCCTGAAATTGGCATGTATTGGGAAAAAGCTGCTTATGAAGAAGCAGAGCACGCTGCAAAATTTGCTGAACTACTAGGCGAATGTGTAACAAACTCTACAAAGAAAAACCTTGAGCTACGTGTTGATGCTGAAAACGGCGCAACAGCAGGCAAATTTGACCTTGCTAAACGTGCAAAAGAGCTAAACCTAGACGCTATACACGACACAGTACACGAAATGGCTAAAGATGAAGCTCGCCACGGCAAAGCTTTTGAAGGCCTACTAAACAGATACTTTGGCTAATTTATAGCTTTAGTATAGCAGTAATTCTGCTTAAATAACCTTATTTCCCCCGTGTGGCCCGTTTACGGTAGCTACGCGGGGTT
>CAYJJL010000019.1:3981-15304 GCA_964370455.1 uncultured Faecalibacterium sp. | reverse complement strand
GAGAAAATATATTTTTTGGCGGCATGTGGGATCATTGGAACGTGCCAACTTGCAATTATGACACTACGGGTGAGTATGATAACGTAATAAATTTTGTTGTTGATTTTTGGAATACTAAAAAACCAGTTAAAGTAAATTGCGATAAATTTAATCCGGGTAAGCACTCAACAGAATTACTTTCTGATACGGCCATTAGTTACATAAAAAAACATGATAAAAAAGAACCATTTTATTTATATCTCGCATACTTAGCCCCGCATGACCCACGAACAATGCCAGAGAAATATCGTGAAATGTACGATGAAAACAAATTGACATTGCCTGAAAATTATACCGAAGAGCATCCTTTTTTGTTTGGCGTTGAAAATATACGTGATGAAAAACTTTGCCCTTACCCACGTACAATGCAAAGTTTGCGCAGTGAACTAGCAGATTACTACGCTATGATAACACACCTTGACCATGAGCTTGGGCGTGTTGTTGAAGCGCTAAAAGAACAAGATGCTTTTGAAAATACTGTTATTGTGTTTGCAGCAGATAATGGTTTAAATATAGGTAGCCATGCATTAATGGGCAAGCAAAACCATTATGAGGAAAGTATACGTGTACCACTAATTTTTGCAGGGCCTGATATACCACAGGGTAAAAAGATTGATAATTATGTGTATTTGCTAGATATTTTTCCAACACTTTGCGATATGATGGATATGGAGATACCAAGCTCAGTGGAGGGGAAAAGTTTTTATAAAATGTTTAACGATGAAACTTTAGTAACAAGAGATAGCCTTTATTTTGTTTATAATGATATGTTGCGCTCTGTTAAAAAAGATGATTACAAGCTAATAGAATATAGAAACACAGCTAATGAAACACAGCTTTTTAATGTGGAAAATGACCCTTGTGAAATGAAAAACCTTGCAAAAGATATGCCAGAAAAAGTTGCAGAATTACGTGAGCTACTAGCAGAGTATCGTAAAAACTGGGAGGATAATGGGCACCGCTTTACAGAAAATTACTGGAAAACATACGATGAAAAAATTAATACTTGCTCGCTTAAGTAAAACAAAAAGGCTGGCATTTGTCCGCATTGGATAATTGCTTTTGCATAAACAGCAAAAAAATAAAAAAGGAAGTACGTAAAAAGGAGGTTGTACAAGTTGTTAGAGATTTTTAAAAAACTTTTTAAAAGCAATGAAGAGTATATAGATGATGAAGAATATTATGAAAATTCACCTGAAATGTTGGGAGAATATAAACCTAGTGGCAAACAAAATATAAAGCTTTTAAATGAAGTTAAACTTTATATAAGGCGAAATTATATACCAGATGAAGATTATCAAGTGCGAAGTTTTTTGACATCAAAAAATGATATGAAAACAAACGACGTACAGCCAATACTTTTGGAGCAAAAAACTCCAGAAGTTGATAACTTTAGCGATGAAGAACATTGCGTGCTCGAGAAACCAGTCTTTGCAAAAGAAACGCAAATGAGAGCAAGCAGCCAAAAAGCAGAAAGATCGCTAGAAAATTTATTAGATGACGTTGAGGATGGTTTTTCAGAGAGGTTGTTAAAACTTATAGATCAAAAAGGGCAAAAAGATGTTGAGGTTTATAAAAAAGCAAATATAGATAGAAAGTTGTTTTCAAAAATACGTAGCAATAAATTGTACCAACCAAAAAAAACTACAGTGCTAGCATTTTGTTTTGCGCTAGAGCTAAGTTTAGACGAAACCAAAGATTTACTTATGTCAGCAGGGTTTGCTTTATCACATAGTAATAAATTTGATTTAATAATAGAGTATTTTTTAAATAACAATATCTACGACATCTACGAGTTAAACGAAACTTTATATGCGTTTGAGCAAAATTTAATATGTGAGTAAAGTGAAAGCGCCCTTTAATTAGGGCGCTTTTTTGTCGCTTTTTGGGCGACCATTTATGCTGTAAGATATGTTATCCTAGATTTACGAGATGAGCAATTTTAAAAATGTATAGTTAAATAAGGAGAATGTATTATGAAAAAAGATTTTACAGAGTTGGTTTTTATATTGGATAGAAGTGGTTCGATGGAGGGGTTGCAATCGGATACAATAGGTGGCTTTAACTCATTACTATCAAAACAACGTGCAGAAATGGGTGAGGCTGTTATAACTACTGTTTTATTTGATGACCAATATGAGCTTTTGCATGATAGGATAAATATAAAAGGCGTAAAAGCGATAACACCAAATGAATATTATGTGCGTGGGACAACAGCGTTGCTAGATGCAATAGGCAAAACTTTAAGCAAAATTTCAAATGTGTACAACAATACCGCTCAAGAGGAGCGCCCAGAAAAAGTAATGTTTGTTATAACAACAGATGGACACGAAAACTCTAGCAGAGAATACAGCAGTGCTAAAATAAAAGCTATGATAGAAAAAGCGAAAGAAAGCTTAAATTTTGAATTTATGTTTTTAGGTGCAAATATTGATGCTGTGCAGGAGGCAGAAAACTTTGGTATTGATAGTGATATGGCGGTTAATTATTGCTGTGATGAAATAGGCACACAAATTAACTACAGAACAGTAAGTAATGCCATAAGCGAGCTACGTAAAGAAAAAAGACTTTCAAGATTATGGCGCAAGGATATTGATGAATATTATGAAGAACAAGAGGAATATAAAAATAAGTAAAATAACGGTTAAAGATAATTACTAAAACAAAAAACCTCGTATATAAAACGTTTATAGCGTTTTATATACGAGGTTAATTTGTTAAAGTTTGGCTTAAAAGCAAAATTATTTAGCAAAACCTTTGAAAATTTCAATTTCGTTGTTGCCGTAATCAGCTTTTAAATCTGTTTCCGTGCGCACTAATGAGCCACAAATACAAGTTTCGTTTCCACGTGCTGTTAGCGACATATAGTAGTTACACTGTGGGCAACGTGCAAAAAAATCTGGTTTACGTTTGAAAGTTTTGCTGAAAAAACCTGTAGCTTTTGGGCCGTGGCCAAGGTATTGAAATTGCATTTTATTGCGAAGTTCTTCTTGGTCCTTTTTAAGCTGTGAAACATTGCGGTTCCAATTTTCGTTCATGGTGGTTTACCTCACATCTATTGTTAAAAAACATTGCTATTAGTATAACTCTTTTTTATTAAATATGCAAGTAAAACGATGATATTATACAGTAAATTTTCTGTGTACAAAAATTAAGTTGTATCGCTAGTGGTTGGCTTAGTATAAGGTGTTGTCATAACAAAAATAGCTGTTAGTATTGTGCCCAATATCCACGGTACAAATGCAATTTGATATGGCGTGTTTGGTAAAGCACTAACTACCGAAACAATTAAATTACAAGCAAGCACACCTAAAAATGCAAATATACCCATAAGCCCAGCATGAACTGAAAAATAAACACTGCGGTTTTCAAGGTCGGTGTAGTTTATTTGGTAGTGGAACATGCCAATGCCAAGCCCTGCCCAAGGTAGCTCTTTTAAAAAACATGATATAAAAAACAGTAAAGTTACATTTTCTGGTGTTATCAACATCCAAAAAATACCATCAATAACCATTATACCAAGGCAAATGCAAATAATGTTTTTCCAACCTATTTTTGTGGCGAAGTGTGCAAATAATAAACTTAAGGCCATACGAAATATATTTGAAATTGCATTGTATCCATTAACTGTTAGCACGCTTTGCCCTAAAATGCGTATTTGATACGTGGTAATAAAACCACTAAACTGCCAAAAAAATGTCCACACAATATGAAAAAACAATACACGGCGGTAAGGCTTATCTAAAAGCACAAGTTTAACTTGTTGCAAAAAGTTGCCGTCTTGTGTGTTTTTGGTTTTAGGTATAGCTGGTAACTTGCGAAATACAATGAAAAAACTAGCAAAACAAAAAACAATTAAAACCGCACCAACTGCGATAAAAGCGGTGCGTAAATTCTCTTGTTTTTCGTAGTGCGAAATTACAAGCCCTAGCGAAAAATTGGTTATAGAATATACACCTAAAAATATAAAATCTCTAATAGAAAAATAATTTGAGCGTATTTTACCTTGTGTTGTGTTTACTGTCCAAGCATTGTATGAGGGTAGAAATAAATGGTAAGCAGTACAAGCAAGAAAAAACGCTGTAACCATAAGCGTGGCACCTATGGATTTTGGAAAAAATACGGCAAAAAGTGTTAGGGGTAAAGCTATGCGCCATATTATAGTTAAAATGCGCAAGTGTTTATAAAAGGCATTGCTTGCAAATTCCAGCACTGTTAATAGTGCTGGCAAGGTGGTTATAGCGTTTGCAAGTGCAATTGGTAAGTTGTAGTACTCAGTAAGTTTTGCGATTATTGAGCCAACACCTATAAAATAAACCGTCATCGCAAGAGTATAATCAAGCATAAAATCTAATGGATAATTAACCTCGCGCAAGCGATATTTAAGATTCAATTTCCACTTCATGTGGTATACCTCGGTGCAAAATATTATTTTGCGCTATGGCAAGTAACTTTATAACCTGCCTTGTAATCCTCGCCTTTTGCTAGGCGAACAATATGTGGTTTATCTTCAAAATTACCTGTTTCGTTTTCATATGCTGGCAAACCTTGCCAAGGTTCTAGGCAAACAAAAGGTGCGTTTTTACCTGGTGGTGACCATATACCAAGCTGCGAAAAACCGCAAAAATCAAAGGTTACACCCTCACCAGTTGATTTATGTGCAAGGCGCACGCTGTGTGATGGGATGTCATCAAAGATATAAACATCAATGTCAAAATCTTTATGGTTTAATGGTAATGTTGTGCCGTCCCACTCTAAGTTTAGGCGGTTTTCAGTATGCATAATGCTTTTTGAATCAGTGTATAGTGGTTTTTTTTCAGTTATAGCTTTGTCAAAAACTAGTTGATAATCCTCAAATTTTTCGCCCTCGTTAATAGGGCAAGCAAAACCAGCGTGGCCGCCTATGCAAAAAGGCATATCCTCTGCGCTGTTGTTTTTAACGTTATAAGTTGTAGTAAAACCATCATCATTTAAAGTGTGGGTTATATCTAGCACAAATTCAAATGGAAATTGTGCTAGTGTTGCATCGTGTGCTTTTAATGTAAAAGTAATAGCGTTTTCACTAACATTGCTTACGTCAAACTCGCTTTTGCGCGCAAAACCATGCTTTGCTAATGAGTAAGATTTACCGCTTATGTTAATTTTATCATCAAGTAAAGCACCAACTATAGGGAACAAAACAGGTGCGTGGCCTGTCCAGTAATTTGCATCACCACACCAAACTTGTTCTTTGCCATCTTTAGTTATGTATGAAATTAGCTCGCCGCCTAGTGTATCAGCAATGGCAACAGCGCCAGCGTGTTTAAGTGTATACTGCATGTTAAAACCTCCAAATTAATGTGTTAATAAAAAGTGCGATAATATAATCAAATTGTCAATTTGATTATAATTTATTGAAATTAAATGCATAATTATAAAAACGCAAAGTTGCGTAATTTATCAAATGTTAAACTTCTTTTACAGAAGCACCCTCTTGCATAGTAGTAGAAAGGCTAAGCATAAGTGGCGATTGCTCAGCGTCTGAAAGGCGCTCTAACAGCACCTTTGCAACCTGTGTGCCAATTTGCTCTAAGGGCTGTGTTACTATTGTTAACTTAGGGTGTGTAACACGTGATAAATCCATGTTGTCAAACCCTATTATGGAAATTTCATCTGGTATTTTGCGCCCAAGCTCATTTATAGCTATCATTGCGCCTAAAGTCATCTCATAGTTTGTAACAAAAACAGCGGTACAATCAGTTTCTAGTAAAAGCTTGCGCATAGATTCATAACCACCTTGTACAGTATAATCGGTGTGTATCATATGTTCAGGCGTTGTTGCTATTTCAGCGTTGTCAAAAGCAGCAGTATACCCTGAAAGCCTTTGAGTAGATGTAAAAACATTTTTAGGGCCAGCAATTATACCTATTTTACTGTGGCCACGTTCTATTAAATAAGCGGTTGCATCAAAAGCCGCACTTTTATTATCTATCAAAACGGAGTCTACCTTGCCTTTTAAAGCGGGGATAACACGGTCTATTAAAATAATAGGTATATTTTTTTCAAGTGCTGGCAAAAGGTGCTTGCCATCTTCACAAACAGGCATGTTTATTATACCATCAACTTTTTTTGCAAGCATAAACTGCACAGCGCTACACTCTCTTGCTTCATCAGTGTGGCAATCGCATATCATAACGCTGTAGCCTTTTTCCTGTAAAAGGCTTTCGACAACTGTTATTATTTGTGTAATAAAAATGTTTGAAAGCTCTGGTATTATAACGCCAATGGTACGGCTTTTGTTAGATTTTAAACCTCGTGCATACTCATTAATAGTATAATCTAATTTTTTAATAGCTTTTTCTATGGCGTTGCGGTTTGCAGGGCGTAAGTTGCCACCGTTAATATATTTTGAAATCGTTGCTATACTAAGCCCTGTTTCACGTGAAATATCTTTGATTGTTGCTGCCATTTTAATTTGCCCCCTTTATGCATTTAATTATTATGGGTACGTAGTGTTTTTTTGTTTAAATATTTGCAGAAAAAATCACGAAAAATCTACTTGTTTTTTTAACTTAGAATATCATATAAAATTTACAAAGTCAATGCAAAATTTAACTTGACAAAGGTGCGCAAATGTGGTATTTTTATAAAAACGAAACGTTTAACTTTTGACTGTGTAATTTTGCACAAAAAAGGAAGAAAATCATGGTTAATAATAAACGGAAACAATGTGTTCTTTGAAAGGGAGTTTAATTATGTTTGTCACCAGCACAGAGATGTTAAAAAAAGCACAAGAGGGTAAATACGCAATAGGCGCATTCAATTGCGAAAATATGGAGATGGCACAGGCTATTGTTGCAGCAGCAGAGGAGTTAAATGCCCCTGTTATGCTACAAACAACAGGTAGCACTGTTAAATACGCTAGTATAGATTTATACTGCGCAAATGTTCGTGCACTTGCTGAAAAAGCATCTGTACCAGTTGCTATGCACCTAGACCACGGCACAAGTTTTGAACTTTGTTCACAAGCTATACGTGCTGGTTACACAAGTATAATGATAGACGGTAGCAAGTTGCCACTTGAAGAAAACATTGCAATAACAAAAAAAGTTGTTGAAATGTGCGCACCAATTGGCGTGCCTGTTGAGGGCGAAATTGGCCAAGTAGGCGGTAAGGAAGATGATATAGAAGGAGATGGCGGCTATACTATCCCAGCAGAAGCTGTGCGCTTTGAAAAAGAAACAGGGCTTTCCTCTATGGCGGTTGGTGTTGGTACAGCACACGGCTTTTACGCTGTAGAGCCAGTTTTAAACACACCACTAGTTAGCGAGCTTAAAGAATTGCTAACAGTACCTATGGTATTGCATGGTGCATCTGGTTTAACTGATGAAGCTGTTCAAGATTGTATATCTCGTGGTATTTGCAAAGTTAACTTTGCAACAGAGTTACGTGTTGCATATACAGAGGGCGTTAAAGAAGCATTAGCTAAAAACCCAAAAGCTATTGACCCTAAGGAATACGGCAAACTAGGCCGTGAAAAAGTAAAAGAGCTTGTTAAAAACCGCATACGTGTTTGTGGTTGTGACGGCAAAGCATAAGAGGGCATAAAAATGGAAAAAATTCTGCTTGGCATAGATATAGGCACTTCGGCTTGCAAAGTGGTTGCTTTTCGTCCAGATGGCACAGTTGTAGGGCAACAGGCAGGCGATTACCCAGTTTACTACCCACAACCAGGTTATGTGGAGCAAAATCCTATCGAGTGGTACAGTGCAGTTTGTTCTGCAATAAAAAAACTTATAGCGGAGGGCATGCCAGCAAATGAGGTTGTGGGTATAGGTATAGACGGCCAAAGCTGGAGCGCAATTGCTGTTGATGAAAATTGCAACTGCTTAGCAAACACACCTATTTGGATGGACACACGCTCTGAAAGTATTTGCGAAAGGCTAAAAAATACCTTAGGCTTAGAGAGCCAATTGTTTGAAACTTGTGGCAACCCTTTACAGCCAATGTACACATTACCAAAAGTGCTATGGTATAAAGAAAACACGCCAGAGGTTTATATAAAAGCCTATAAAATTTTACAATCAAACAGTTACATAGGTGCAAAGCTAACAGGTGTTATGACACAAGAACCAAGCCAAGGTTATGGCTGGAACTGCTATAACATGAAGGACAGCACATGGGATATAGAGCTTTGTGAGGAATTAGGCATACGCACTGATTTATTGCCAGAAATTGTACCTTGCCATGCCGTTATAGGCACAGTTACCGAAAAAGCCTCTGCCGAAACAGGTTTGCCAGTTGGCGTGCCTGTTGTCGCAGGTGGTTTAGATGCAGCTTGTGGCACTTTAGGTGTAGGTGTTTTAAACCCAGGCGAAACACAAGAGCAAGGCGGCCAAGCTGGTGGTATGAGCATTTGTGCTGATTTTGCAGCTGCTGAACCATCACTTATACTTGGTGCTCACGTTATACCACAGCGCTGGCTTTTGCAAGGTGGCACTGTTGGCGGTGGCGGTGTAATACGCTGGTTTAACCAAGAATTTGGCACAGATGATAAAATATCCGCTGAGAAAAACGGCACGCTAGATTTACTAGAAATGAACTATGCAGCGGATAAAGTGCCAGCTGGTAGTGATGGTTTAGTGTTTTTACCATATATGTCAGGCGAGCGTAGCCCCATTTGGAACAGCAAAGCAAAAGGCGTTTATTACGGCGTAGATTTTACAAAAACACGTGCTCATTTTGCAAAGGCGAGCATGGAGGGTGTTGCGTATTCCTTGCGCCACAACCTAGAGGTTGCTGAAAAAGCAGGTGCAAAGGTTGATGTTTTGCGTGCTATGGGCGGTGCGGCAAACAGCCGTACTTGGATGCAAATTAAAGCGGATGTCACTGGTAAAGAAATTGTTGTACCATCGGCTGAAACAGCAACTGCATTAGGTGCGGCAATACTTGCAGGAGTTGGTGTTGGTGTTTATAGTTCGTTTGAGCAGGCTGTACAGCAAACAGTGCAAATACGCAAAACCTATCAACCAAACCTAGCAAACGCCGATGTTTATGAAAAAGGCTATGAAATTTATAGAGAACTTTACGATAACTTAAAAGAAACAATGGAGAGGTAAAAACTATGAAAGCAGCAGTTTTACATGGTAACGAGGATTTACGTTACGAAGAAATAGAAACCCCAGCAGTGAAACCGGGTTATGTTAAAGTACATGTGCGTGCAACTGGTATTTGTGGCAGTGACGTACCACGTGTTTTACATAATGGTGCTCATGGTTATCCAATAGTGCTAGGGCATGAGTTTGCAGGTGATGTTGTTGAAATTGGCGAGGGTGTAACAACAATTGCAGTTGGCGATACTGTTTCTGGCGTGCCACTAGTGCCATGCATGAAGTGCGACGATTGCCAAAACGGCAATTTTTCGCTCTGCAAAAAATATACTTTTATTGGTAGCCGTATTAATGGTAGCTTTGCAGATTTTGCATACTTGCCAGAAATAAACGCTGTTAAATACGACCCAAGCATACCATACGACCAAGCCTCCATGTTTGAGCCTTCAACAGTTGCATTGCACGCTTTATTTTGCAATGATTACGAGGGTGGCTATAACGTTGCAGTTATGGGCTGTGGCACAATAGGTATTTTTACAGTGCAATGGGCAAAAATTTTCGGCGCAAAAAAAATTACTGTTTTTGATATAGACGAAGGCCGTTTGGCACTAGCAAAACGTATGGGCGCTGATGAAGTTATTAACACCCGTGACGAAGGCTATATGGAAAAAGCAAAAGCGTTAACAGCTGGCAAAGGTTACGACTTTGTTTTTGAGGCAGCTGGCAACCCTATAACCATGCATATGGCTTTTGAGGCGGCGGCAAATAAAGCCAAAGTTTGCTTTATAGGTACACCTCACGTGGATATGAGCTTTACCCCAAAAGAGTGGGAAAATATGAACCGTAAAGAATTTAAACTTACAGGTAGTTGGATGAGTTATTCTGCGCCTTTCCCTGGTAAGGAGTGGACATTAACTGCGCATTATTTTAAAACTGGTCAGTTAAAATTTGACCCTGAGTTTATATACAAAAGCTACCCTATGGAAAAAGCAGCCGAAGCTTTTGATAATTTCCGTAATCCTCAAAATGTGCACGGCAAAATTTTACTAACTAATGATTGAGAGGTAAAAGCATGATTTTAACTGTTACATTAAACCCAGCAGTAGATAAATTATATATATTACCTGAGCTACAAGTTGGCGAAGTTTTGCGTGTTGGTGAGGTTCATAATACAGCTGGTGGCAAAGGTTTAAATGTTGCACGTGTGGCAGAGCTTGCAGGGCAAAGCGTTATTGCTATGGGTTTTGTCGGCGGGCACAATGGTGATTTTTTCACCTCGCTTATAACCGAAAAAGAAATCGAGTGTGCATTTACTAAAGTACATGAGGAAACACGTAGTTGCATAAATGTACGTGATACAATTAACGGCACAGGCACAGAGTTTTTAGAGCCTGGAAAGCCTATAACACAAGGCGAGATAGAACAATTTTTAGCGGATTATAAAGCAAAATTGCCTTTGGTAGATGTTGTTGTAATTGCAGGTAGCATACCAAAAGGTGTGCAAGCTGATTTTTATGCAACACTTGTGACACTTGCAAAAGATGCAGGCAAAAAAGTAATTTTAGATACATCAGGCGCTGCCCTTGTGGAAAGTTTAAGCTCAAAACCAACTATGATAAAACCTAATGAGGACGAAATAAAGCAAATTTGTAATGTTGATATAAATTCTCGTGAGGACCTTATCGCCACTGCGAGAACCTTGCAAAAAACAGGTATAGAAATAGTTGCAATTTCGCTTGGTGGTGATGGTGTTTTAGTAGTGACAGATGATGGTGTTTACCAAGGTGAAATTCCACTAATAAAAGTTGTAAATACAACAGGCTGTGGCGATAGTATGGTTGCAGGTTTTGCAGTGGGTATGGCAACAGGTAAAAGTATTGAGGAAACAATTGGTTTTGCAGTTTGCACAGGTTCAGCAAATGCATTAACTAAAAAAACAGGTAGCTTTGAGCAAGAGGTTTTGGATGATTTACTAACAAAAGTTAAAGTTACAAAACTACAATAATTTTGAAAAATGCATAAACGCATATTAATAAATAAAGATTTAAAGGAGATATCACAATGGCAAACATTGATCCAAAATTAGTTCCACAGTTCACTCTCGCAAATGGCGATAAAATGCCTTGCATAGGCATGGGCACTTTCGGCTCAGACCGCGTTAATTCCAAGCAAATTTCTGAGGCAGTTGCAGGCGC
>CAYJJL010000019.1:0-3971 GCA_964370455.1 uncultured Faecalibacterium sp. | reverse complement strand
ATGTTAAGCAAAATGCAATCCCGTTGGGGGTTTGAAACGGGCACGGGGTTTTAAGCCCGGCAAACGTTGGGACCGACAACCCCGCCAAGGCGAAGTTTTGCTTTCATGTGCAAAAACTTTGCGTGATTTACAATTAGATTACCTAGACGCATACTTTGTACACTGGCCTTTTGCTAACTACCACGCACCAGGTTGCGATGGTGATTCTCGCAACCCTGATTCAACACCTTTTAGCGTTGAGCGTTTTATTGCAACATGGAAACAAATGGAACGCCTATATGATATGGGGCTTGTAAAGCATCTTGGTATGTCTAACATGACTATCCCAAAATTAGAGGCTGTTTTGCCACTATGCCGTGTTAAACCATCAGTTATAGAAATGGAACTACACCCAAGCTTCCAACAAAAAGAGCTTGTGAAATATTGTGTAGAGCATAAAATACAACCAATTGGTTTTTGCCCAATAGGTAGCCCAACACGCCCAGACCGTGACAAAACTGAGGATGATATTGTTGATATACAAATGCCAGAAGTTGCACAAGTTGCAAAAGCACATGGTGTGCATCCAGCTGTTATCTGCTTAAAATGGGCAGTTGCAAACGGACATGCTCCAATACCATTTTCCGTTTACGAAAACGAATATGAAAGCAATTTGCGTTGCACAGTTGAGGACCTACTAACTGAGGCAGAAGTTGAGCTGTTAAAAAGTGCTGATAAAGACTGCCGTTTAATCAAAGGCCAAGTTTTCCTATGGGAAGGCGCAAACGGCTGGGAAGATTTATGGGATATTGACGGCACAATTACAAAATAATAATTAAGCTTATATATGTAGCGTACCTGTTTTTATATAAAATAGGTGCGTTATATACATATTATAATACGAGGTAAAAAATATGTTAAAAGGCATACCTTCAATACTAACACCAGAGTTATTAAAAATTTTAATGGAAATGGGACACGGCGATGAACTAGTACTTGCTGACGGTAATTTCCCCAAATTTGCACACCCTGAAAACGTTGTGCGCTGTGATGGCCACGGCATACCAGAGCTTTTAGATGCAATTTTGCAATTTATGCCACTAGACCCATATGTGGAAAACCCAACTATTTATATGGCTGTGCTACCAGATGACCCATATAAACCAGAAATTTGGCCTATATATGAAGAAATAGGCAAAAAATATGAGGAAGATGGTTTGCGCTCTGTTCAAATAAGTAAGTACGATTTTTATCCACGCTCTAAAAACGCATATGCGCTTGTTACAACAAGCGAAAGCGCACTTTATGCTAACGTAATACTTAAAAAAGGCGTTATCAAAGGTTAATTTTAAAAATATATAGTTATATTAATTTTACTAGCCATAGCATATTACAATTGTTTGTAACATGCTATGGTTAGTTTTTTTATAAAAGTAAGTGCAAACAAAAATACTAAAAGTAAGTAACTATTAAAAATAAATTGCGCAGAGCATAAAAAAGTTGATGTAAATACAGTATTTTACATTTATTTTACATTCAGCTGATAGTGCTATTTACATAGCATAGGTTATTATAGTTATGTTCTCAGGGGGAGCTTAAGTCATACAGGACGTATGGCTGATATGTATAAAGAGAGAAATTATTTTTTTGAAGGAGTATTTTTTATGAAACGTATTTTTAGTATTGCGCTTGCACTAACAATGATGGCTGGCGTGTTCACAGGTTGCGGTGCAACTTCATCTGCTGCTACTGATAGCTCAACAGAAGCATCTTCAACAGAAGCAAGTTCAACAGAGGCATCTTCAACAGAGGCAGAAGCTTCTACACTAGAAGGTACAGTAACTGTTGGTGGTTCAACTTCAGTTGAAAGCGTTGTTTTAAGCGCTATCGAAATTTTTATGGAGCAAAACCCAGGCGTAACAATTACTTATGACCCAACTGGTTCAAGCACAGGCGTTAAAAGTGCAGCAAGTGGCGATTACGATATAGGCCTTGCTAGCCGTGATGTTAAAGATACTGAAACTGCTGAAATGAGTGCAGTTGGCACAGTTTTCGCAATTGATGGTATCGCAATTATCCTAAACACAGCAAACACTGTTGAAGATTTAAGCCTAGAGCAAATCACAGGTATCGCTGATGGTTCTATCACAAACTGGAGCGAAGTAGGCGGCGAAGATGCACCTATCGTTTTAATCGGCCGTGAAGCTGGTTCAGGCACACGTGATGGTTTTGAAAGCATCGTTGGTGTTGACGAGTGTGTTTACGAGCAAGAAATTGCAAGCACAGGCGGCGTTATAGGCGCAGTTCAACAAAACCCTAACGCAATTGGCTATGCATCTTTAGCATCTGTTGACGAAAAAGTTAAAGCTATCACTGTTGAAGGTGTAGCTGCAACTGAAGCAACAATACAAGATGGTACTTACAAAGTACAACGTAACTTCAACTTCGTAACAATCGAAGGTAAAGATTTAAGCCCAGCTGCTCAAGCATTCTTCGATTTCGTTCTAAGTGCTGAAGCTAGCGAGCTAGTTTCTAACGCAGGCGCAGTACCTGTAACATAATGAAATTTAAACGTTTTATTTTAAAGCTAAGTTTTAAAATAAAACTATAAGAAAGACGCTGTTGCCTTTCTATTCTCGACAAAAACCGAGGTTTTTAAGGGGGATAGAGAGCGCAATGGCGAATTTTTGGTAAAAATGAGGTGAAGGATTTGAAAATTAAAAAAGCGATTGAGCGCATTATGAATATTTTATTCTTTATTTGCGGCATGGCTTCAATTGCGTGCGTTGTATTTATTACAGGTTATATGATTTACTCTGGTTTGCCAGCAATTTTTGAAATTGGTCTTTTTGAGTTTTTAGCAGGCCAAGTTTGGAAACCAACTGCAAGCGAGCCTAGTTTTGGTATTTTACCATTTATTTTAACTAGTATATGGGGCACTTTAGGCGCTATTGCAGTAGGCGTGCCAGTTGGTTTACTAACAGCTGTTTTCCTTGCAAAAGTTGCTAGCCCTAATGTTGTAAAAGTTGTGCGCCCAGCAGTGCAATTATTAGCAGGTATACCTAGCGTTGTTTATGGCTTAATTGGCATGATGGTGCTTGTGCCAGCTATAATGAACTTTTTTGATTTACCAAGTGGTGCAACACTATTTGCGGCAATAATAGTACTTGCTATTATGATACTACCAAGCATAATTTCTGTTAGCGAAACTGCATTGCTTGCAGTACCACCAGAGTTTGAGGAAGCAAGCCTTGCACTGGGTGCAAACAAAATGGAAACTATATTTAAAGTTAGCATACCAGCTGCAAAAAGTGGTATAGTGGCAAGTATAGTTTTAGGTGTTGGCCGTGCAATAGGTGAGGCAATGGCTGTTATGATGGTTTCTGGCAACGTTGCAAACATGCCAGGGATTTTCACAAGTGTTCGTTTCTTAACAACTGCGGTTGCAAGCGAAATGAGCTATGCCTCAGGCCTACAAGAACGTGCACTTTTTAGTATTGCACTAGTGTTATACTGCTTTATTATGCTAATAAATGCATGTCTTAACTACTTTTTGAAAAAGGAGAAGGACGCATGAGCCACAACTTAAAACGTAAATTATCTGAAAATATTTTAAAATTTTTAGATTACTTCAGCGCACTTGCAACAGTAACATTGCTTGGCCTTTTAATAGGATACATATTTTATTGAGGTTTACCACATTTAACATGGGAGCTTTTATCCACGTCGCCTAGGCACATCACAGGCACAATAGGCATTTTACCAAACATACTAAATACTCTTTATATCATATTTTTAACACTAGCTATTGCTTTGCCAGTAGGTGTTGGCGCAGCTGTTTATTTGACAGAATACGCTAAAAACCGTAAATTTATAGCAATGGTTGAGTTTACACCCGAACCACTAGCTGGCATACCTAGTATCATATATGGCCTTGTTGGCATGTTGTTTTTTGCTCGTCAACTTGGTTTTAAAGTTAGCTTACTTTCTGG
>CAYJJL010000018.1:0-17522 GCA_964370455.1 uncultured Faecalibacterium sp. | reverse complement strand
TCTATCAAACTTGTTAAAAACCCTACCTTCTGGGGCGCTGATAACATCATCTGTGAATAACTAAACTTCATGCTAAGCGATCAAGACGACGTTGTTTTCAATGCTTACAACAATGGCGAGCTTGACTTCATCGCTCTTATCCCAACTGATGAAATTGCTGCACTTGACGGCAACCCAGAATACCATATCGATCCATACGTAGGTACATACTACGTTGTTGCTAACGTTAACAGCGAACTATTTGCTGGCATGAGCGCACAACAAGCTTGTGCTCTTCGTAAAGCTATTAGCATTTCTTTCGACCGTGGCTACATCTGCGAAAACATCGGTCAATCTGGCCAAGTTCCTGCTAACACATTTATCCCAGCTGGTGTTGCTGATGGTTCTGGCAAACAATTCAAAGAAAACAGCGATACTTACACATACCCAGACGCTGAAAACGCAGGTTACTTTAACCCAGTTTACGATCCAGCAGCAACTGTTGCTGAAGCTATTGAATACTTCAAAGCAGCTGGCTTAGAAGTAGGCGATGACGGCATGGTTTCTGGTTTCGCTTTCAACTACCTAGTTAACACTGGTTCTGGTAACGAAGCTATCGGCGCAGCTATACAACAAGATATGGCGGTTTTCGGTATCGATGTTTCTGTTGAAGTTCGTGAGTGGGCAGTCTTCCTAGAAGAACGCAAAAACGGCCAATTCGACATCGCTCGTAACGGCTGGATCATGGACTACAATGACCCAGTTAACATGCTTGAAATGTGGTTAAGCAATTCTGGCAACAACGATGCACAATTCGGTAAATAATTTTTAGTTATATACTAAATAAAGCATAAAACAAACAGTCGGCACAATTGTGTCGGCTGTTTGTTTTATATGTGCGTTTTTACAATTTTTTGAAAAATCACAAAACTAAAAAATTAAAAGGATTAATTAATATATAAGATGTAACATGTAACATCTATTTACACACCACGAACCATTAGTTGCGTTTTATACATTTGTAAGTTGCGCTTTGTACATTGACAAGCTAGGTAGTATACTGTTATGATTAAAAAAATTGCAAATAAACAATTATAAAAGGAGATACTCCAATGCAAAATAACAGTTTGTTAAATTATCACAGCCCCGCTACTGAATGGATAGAAGGTATGCCACTTGGTAATGGGCGCCTGGGCGCTATGGTCGAGGGTAAAATTTATAGCGAGCAAATCATGTTAAACGATGATACCGTTTGGGCTGGTTCAGATGGAGATAGAAACAATACTTCATCGAAAAATCATATAGGTGAAATACGTAAGTTAATTTTAACAAAACAATTTAACAAAGCGCAAATGTTAGCCGATGCCGCCTTTGTTGGCACGCCTCGCAAGCAAGCACCATACCAGCTAATGGGCGAATTACACATGGAGTTTGTATATGAGGCAGAGCCTGATTATATTGGCACAATTGCAAAAGATGATATACCTGTTTTTAGCAACAACACAGCCAACATGAAAATGGAAATGCCTATTGATGAGGGCAGTTATTATCGTGAGTTAAACATTGCAAATGCAACTAGTGAAGTGCGCTTTGCAAACAAAGGTGCGCAGTATAAGCGAGAGTATTTTATAAGTGCGCCTGATAATGTTATGCTTGCACGTTTTAGCTCAAATAAAAAAGCAAAACAACAATTTTCAGTAGCGTTATATAGACGTTTTAACGTTGAAACTAGCGTTAGTGGTAATGTTATAACCATGCTAGGGCAAGCTGGTAAAGATGGCGTTAAGTTTTGCACAAAACTAGCTGTTGAGTTAGAGGGCGAAAGCGCAAAAATGCGAATAGTAGGCGAAAAACTTTTAATAGAAAAAGCCGATACTGTAACTTTGCGCCTAGTTTGCCAAACGGATTATCGTAGCAAAACATATGTGCACGAGGCAGAAAATATGCTTAAAAATGCCCAAAGCAAACCTTTTGAAGCAATAAAAACAGCGCACATGGCAGATTATAAAAGTTTTTATAACCGCATGAGCTTTAACATAACAGGAGAAAGCTCCAAAAGTGAGCTTGCAACAGATGAGCGCCTTGCATTAGTGCAAAATGGTGCTACGGATATAGAGCTTGCAAACACTTATTTTAACTTTGGGCGTTATTTGTTAATTTGCTCAAGTAGGCCAAACTCCTTACCAGCCAACTTGCAAGGCATTTGGTGTGATAGTGTTTTACCAACTTGGGATAGCAAATATACTATTAATATAAACACTGAAATGAACTACTGGCCAGCAGAGGTTTGTGGGCTTTCGGATTGCCACATGCCACTTTTAGAGCTTGTGGACAGAATGCGTGAAAATGGGCGCAAAACAGCTAATGAAATGTATGGCTGTCGTGGTTTTGTTGCGCAACATAACACTGATATTTGGTGCGATACTGTACCGCTGGACCATGCATGGGCAGGCGTTTGGCCTATGGGTGCAGCTTGGCTTTGCCTACATATGTGGGATCACTACAAATACACGCTAGATAAAGACTTTTTGGCAAAAAAAGGCTACCCAATTATGAAAGAAGCCGCAGAGTTCTTTTTAGATTATATGTTTGAACACGACGGTGTTTTAATGACAGGCCCATCGCTCTCGCCAGAAAACCGCTTTTTGGCTAAAAATGGCGAGCTAGGCTGTGTATGCTGTGCGCCAGCTATGGATACACAAATTGTAAGAGGCTTGTATAAACGCTGTTTACTAGCTCCAAAGGTGCTAGGCATAAGCGATGATTTTACAAAAGCAATCGAAACAGCCATGCCAAAATTACCACCTATGAAGATAGGCAAAAACGGCCAATTGCAAGAATGGTATGAGGAATATCACGAGCTAGAGCCAGGGCATAGGCATGTTTCACACCTTTTAGGTGTATACCCTGAGTGGCAAATTAACGCAGAGGAAACACCAGAACTTTTTGCGGCTGCACGTAAATCGCTAGAAACACGCCTTGCAAATGGTGGTGGTGGCACAGGTTGGAGCCTTGGGTGGCTAATTTGCCTTTGGGCACGTTTTGGCGAGGGTGAAAAAGCGTGGGAAACAATACAGCAAATGCTTAAAGTTTCCACACAAACAAGCCTTTTAGATATACACCCACCAATGATATTCCAAATTGATGGCAATTTTGGTACAGTGGCTGGCATGGCAGAAATGTTAGTGCAAGCCAACGATGGGCGCTTGCATTTGTTCCCTGCGCTACCAAAAGCGTGGAAAACAGGCGAGGTAAAAGGGCTTTGTGCACCTGGTGGCATTGTGCTAGATTTATCATGGAACGAAGAGCGCAATGCAGTTGTAACCTTTAAAAGTAAGGTCGATACTGAAATTTCGCTGTTGATTAGTACTTGTGAGGGCATAAGTGCTGAACAATTGTTAAATTTAAGTGCATATCAAGAAAAAACAGTTGAATTTACTATGTAGTTTGCGATATAATAGACTATGTTTAAAAAATTTATTAAACATAGTCTATTTTTTATTTTATCAATAAAATAACGCTAAACCGAAAGGCGTTTATGGAAATTATTTTAACATTGTTAAGCCTTGTGGCTTTTATATTATTATCTATATTTTTTACATCTGCTTGTAAAGTGCCAAACTCAAGTGCACCTTTATTAACGGTTAGTTTCACTATGCTTTATTTTGTTTTATTTGGCATGGTTGGTTTTTTGCGTTTTGGTGGGTATTTATATTTCACCCTTGCATTTTTGGTTTTAATTTTGCTGTTAATCAAAAAAATTGCTATGCCTAAATTATCAGTTTATTTTTTAGCGTTTTGTGCGGTTGCAGCATTAATGATAATATTTTTTGGTATACGTCAGCCATTATTAAATGCATGGGATGAATTTAGTTTTTGGGGCACAGCCGTTAAAATGACAAAACTCAACCACGAACTACACACAACGGCCGAAATTGGCTGGGCGTGGATAGCCTCACAAAAAGCAGGCCTTATAGTTTTAGGCTATTTCTTCCAATTTTTTGGCGCATACGCACAGTGGAAAATTTTTATAGGCTTAAATGTTTTAGCATTAGCTGTGTTTTGTGCGCTCTGCACACCGTTTGAGGGCGAAAAAAAGCGTTATACAATACCAATGCTAGGTGTGTTGTTTTTAGTGCCATATGTTTTTACAATTAACAGAGCCTTGCTAGAGCCAAGTAATGTCTACATGAACGCACACTCAGATGTACCTATGGGGTGGCTATTTTGCGGTGCACTAGGCATGTACTTTGTGTTAAAGCATCAAGGCGCTAAACTATGGCCTGTGGCAGTAGTGCTTGCAGCTTTAAATAACACTAGGGATACAGCCCTGCCGTTTGCAATGGTGGTATGGGGCATAATAACAGTAGATATGCTATTTGCAAATAAAAATGTCAGCTTTTTGCGCTTTAAAGGCATAGTTGCAAAACTTATGCACAGCGCAGTAATGCTTGCTAGCGTGCTTGTAACATTTTTTGGGTGGTCAAGTTATTTAAGCGTAGCCACAGGTGCGAACCCCTTAGGCGATATAGGCGGTACAGGGCAAATAGGCGCAGTGCAAATGCTGCTTTTAGGCACAGCACAACTATTAGGTATTGACCCTAGCGCAAAATTTACATCTGTTATGAGCCTCATGGCGCAAAACTTTACATCGTTATCTTTAACAATGGTGGGCACAGGTTTATTTATAACTTTGCTAATTATGGCAATGTTTATAGTGGCAATTATTTTTGCAAACAATAAACAAGAGCGCATAAGCACAGCGCTTTTTGCTGTGTTTTCCGCCTTGGGCTTTTTTGCTTATTATATTTTTATAGGGTTTACATTTGTTTTTATTTTTGAGGATAACGTAAGCACAACTTTGGTAGGCTACGAGCGTTATATTTACCCTTATTATATAGGCTGGTTTGCGCTTGCTTTATATATGCTTGTGAAAAGCGCTGTTACCACAAAAACAAAGTTTGCCTTTGTGCCACATGGTTTTTGTTTTGCTATTTTGTTATTGTTTAGTTTTAGGATGTATCAATATGTGCCAAACGGCATGATGTTTTTAAATTATCACGATGGCTATTTGCACGAGCGTGAAAAACTAGTTGCAACAGCCGAGGAGGTTGTTGAGCTAATAGGCACACAACAAAAGGGCGATATTTATATTATCAGCCAAGGTGATGACGGCAACAGGTGGTTTCAGTATGCGGGGGATTTGCTACCACTGCAAGTTGATTATAGTTTTGGTGGTGGCACACTTGCCTTGCCAAATACTGACGAAAGCCAATATGTGTATGAGCTAACAGTTGCACAGTGGTGCGCCTACCTTGAAGCAAACAATTGCGATTATATTTTTGTAGAACGTAGCAACGCACTGTTTATAGAGCAATTTGGCGAACTTTTCAGTGATAATTTGGCGCAAAGTGCAAACGGACTTTCAGTTGTTTATAAAATAAATGGCACCGCTGAAAATATGAGCTTTGAGCTTATAGGGGAGGTATCGCCATGAAAAACAGCAATAACTTTATTAAAAAATACGAAGCTTTAAAAAACACTAAGTTTGTAAAAACACTTACACCTAAAGGCTTTTTGCTTTTTAATATTTATGTTTTAGTGCTTTTGGTGTATCTTTTTGCCTCATTGTTTAGTTTTATAAATGCAAGTGTTTTTGGGCATGAAACAAGAACGCTAACGTTAAACGATTTTACACCTATTAATGTTGAAATAACAGCGGATATGTCCGCAATTGCCACAACTAACGACCCACAGCTAATTTATAATGGTGATGCTAGCGAGGTGCAAAGCATAGCCTATACGCTAACTAGCGGTGGCAGTGGCGTAGTTTGCGCTTATTACACCACACAAATCGGCGCGGATTTTAGCAACCACATGCGTTTGTTTCCAGCTTTTGGCGAGGTGCAAAATGTGCAGTATATGCTACCGTGGCAAAATGTAACAGCCTTGCGCCTTGATATAGGTAGCGTTGCAAGCGAAAATTTTGAGTTTGAGCAAATTACACTTAACCCTAAACTACCATTTTGGGTGTATTTTACACCTAGTGCATTTCAAATTGTTTTATGCATAGTTTTGCCACTGCTAGTTTATGCAATTGTTTTATATTTTGTAGATGTTTTAATGTTGTTTAAAGCAAAAGCAAAAAAAGAAAGGTAATGATGAAAAAACCAATATCCTCTAAAAACATAGTATTATTAAGTGTGCTGTGTTCCGCCACTATTATGTTTGCTGTTTTGCTAATTTTACGTATGGCTCCTTTTGGGGACAACACGTTTTTAACAGGCGATTTAAACGGCATTTACATTAATTTTTACTCGCAAATACATGCGAGCATAACAGAGGGCGGTAATATCTTTTATAGCTTTCAAAAAGGTTTTGGCGGTAGCACGCTGGGCAGTTTAGCATATTATTGCGCTAGCCCCTTTGTTTTGCTGTACGTTATTTTTGAGCCAAGCACATATGGCACAGTAACAAGTTTTATGATGCTTTTTAAAATTGTTGCACTATGCGCTAGCATGGCGTTTTTCCTCTCAAAAAAATTTGAGGGTGCAGGTGTTTTTAACGTAGCAATATCACTTTGTTATGGGTTTTGTGGCTATGTTTTTGTGTATATACAAAATGCAATGTGGCTAGATGTATTAATTTTATTGCCACTGCTATGCTATGGTGTTGATGTGCTTTTAGCTACAAAAAGACCATTCGTTTCTGCAATTGTACTTTGTTGACGCGTGCGTTTTAATTTTTATATAGCTTTTATGGGCTGTATTTTTATAGTGGTATATTTTTTATACAACTTGTTTTTGCTACCAAAATTAAGCAAAAAAGATTATGCTATGCATTGTGCACGTTTTGGCGTAGCAAGTTTAATTGGCGGTTTAATGAGCGCTATTTTATACATGCCAGCCATGGTAGAAATTTTTGTAAACAAGGGTTTAGCCCAAACTGAGTTTGAAATTTTTTTAACTAGCGAATTTTCAATAAACCAGTTTTTAGCAAGGCTTTTGCCATTTGGTTTTTATTGGCCAAACATTAGTGGCGATTTACCAAACGTGTATAGCGGTATTTTACCTTTAATACTTTGCGCTATGTTTTTTGCAACAAAAAGCATAAATTTAAAACAAAAACTAGCGGCACTTGCGGTTTTAGTATTTTTGTTTTTAGGTATGTTTAGCACAGATATAATGCTGCTTTTCCACGGTGGTACATACCCAGTATGGTTTACGCACAGGCATGCGTTTTTGTTTGTGTTTTGGCTTTGCTTTATGGCGGCTAAATTTTGCGCAGAGGGTAGTTTTGAAAAACGCAGTTTTATAACAGGTATAGCTACACTTTTGGTTTTACTAATACTAAGGTATACTTTTGTAGAGCCAGTTTATACAATTAACCGCTTTATTTTTACAATCGCTTTGGTTACAGGTTTATTTATACTTTTGTTTATACACAGCACAAAAATAAAAATACCATTTAAAAAATTTGCGATTATAGGCGTTGTGTTAATAACAATGGGTGAGCTACTAGTTAACACCTATTATATACAAAGCCAGTTTGAAAAATATCCAAACAGTGAGTACGAGGCATTTGTTTTACAAAACACCGAGCTTTTAAACGAGGCAGCTAAAAACGAAAACGGCATAACATATAGGGTGGAAAAAAACTATATGCGCAACCTAAACGACGGTATGCTTTTAAATTACTACGGTATAAATTATTTTAGCTCCACAGCGGATGAAATATCAATGGATTATTTAGCAAATATTGGCGCAACTGGTAATTTATACTACGTTTACGACCCAGCAAGCACAAATATCTTTGCAGATAGCATGATAAGCATTAAATACTTGCTCGCTAATGAAACAGCACCAATACCACAAGGCTACGAAATAACCGATATTTCAAACAGTCGTGGCACAGTTTATCAAAACCCATATGTGTTCCCACTGGTATATACTGTGGAGGAAAGCGCAGTTAATGCCGAGCTTTCAACAGCGAGCGTGGCGGAGTTTCAGCAAGGTATATTTGAAGCCTTGCAAGGCGAGGGTAGTTTATATACAGCAGAGGGCAATGTTGATTTAACAGCACTTGAAGATTTATCAAAAAAATTATGGCAAAACTCAGCACAAGCCGAGCTTTCGCAAAGTGAGCTAACTGCAAACATAACTTTAACAGAGCCAAAAACAGTTTTAATAAATGTGCCATATAGTGAGCATTTGCAAGTTAAAGTAAACGGCGAAAAAGTAAATGCTGATATGATTTTTAGCGGTTTACTTTCAGCCGAAATACCAGCAGGCGAAAACGAGATTTCGGTAACTTATAAAGTACCTTTACAAGTAGAATCTATAATTATTAGCACGCTTGCACTTTTAGCGCTTTGTGCATGGTTTATAATTTTGTACAAAAAACAAAAACTTAAAAGCAAACTTAAATTATTTTTAAAAAAGCGAAATGAAAGTTAATGCAAATTAATTTTTCAATGATATTTTAGCAACTAGGCAAGCATAATAAATGTTTACACGATAAATAATGTTTAATTTAAACGGAGGTTACTATGGCTGGTTTTATCCCTTTATCAATACCAAATTTTTGCGGTAACGAAAAAAAGTATGTAGATGAAGCACTAGAAGGTGCGTGGGTTTCTACAAGTGGCGGTAAAGTTAACGAGTTTGAAGATTGTATCGCAAACTATGTTGGCATGCAACGTGCAGTTGCGTGTGCAAGTGGTTCAGCCGCATTGCATTTAAGCGCAATGGTTGCAGGCGTTGAACGTGGCGATGAAGTTATAGTGCCAGCGTTAACTTTTATTGCAAGTATTAACCCAACAACACGTTATGTTGGCGCAGAGCCTATTTTTATAGGTTGCGACGAAACAGCAAACATATGCCCAATAGCAGTTGAAGATTTTTGCAAAAACAACTGTACATTAAAAGAAGATGGCCTATATAATAACAAAACAGGCGCACGTGTGCGAGCAATTGTTGTGGTGCATGTTTTTGGTAACATGGCGGATATGCCAGCGCTAATGGACATTGCAAAACGCTATAAATTAGTACTTATTGAAGACGCAGCAGAAGCACTAGGCACTAAATATATCAGTGGCCCATATGCAGGCAAATTTGCGGGCACAATAGGCGATTTAGGCATTTTTAGCTACAACGGCAACAAAATTATCACAACAGGCACAGGCGGTACTTTACTTTCAAATAATGCTGAGTGGCTAGCACGTGCAAAGCACATTTCAACACAAAGCAAAACGGACGAAGTGCAGTTTACACATGACGAAGTTGGCTATAACTACCGTATGACAAATATCGATGCGTGTTTAGGCCTTGCACAAATGGAACTTTTAGAAGGTTTTATTGAGCATAAAATTGAACGTTATGAGCAATATAAAGCCGCACTAGATGGTGTGCAAGGTTTTAAAATGTTGCCTTTTGATGCAAACACACGTTCAAACCACTGGTTTTATAGCGTAATTTTGCCAGAGCGTATTGATAGGGACGAGGCTATTAAAAAATTACATGCCGAGGGTATACAAACAAGGCCAGTGTGGGCGCTTATTAACGAACAATGCGATTACGCTAAAAACGAGGCATATGCGCTAGATAAAGCAAAAGCATACCGCAAAACGATATTAAATGTGCCTTGCTCTACAAATTTAACAAAAGAAGATTGCGAAAGAGTAATAAAAACTTTACTTGCACTTTAATCGCAATTATTTAGTTTGGCTTAGGCGAGTTCTGGTAACACTTGCTCACTTTAAGTTTTAAAACAATCAAAAAAGCCAATATTAAAAATATTAAAAACTTGGATAAAAACGGCGTGCAATTTTGTCGCAATATTTAATATAAAAAATTATAAAGGGGGTGCAAAAATGCAATATATAGATATAATTATAGGCTTGTTAGCTTTGTTTGCTTTTTGCGCCTTCCTGCGGGAGAAAACAAAACTTTCGCCTTTGCTTTGCCCACTTGCAAGTATTAGCATTTTTGCTACTACTTTGCTTGTTGGCGGTTTTTTTGGCGTTTTGCAGTGGGTTTTATATGCGCTTTATTTGTTTAGTGCTATAAGTGGTTTTTGGGC
This sequence comes from uncultured Faecalibacterium sp., assembly GCA_964370455.1. Lineage (GTDB taxonomy): Bacteria > Bacillota > Clostridia > Oscillospirales > Ruminococcaceae > Faecalibacterium. The sequence continues at coordinate 7,463 of CAYJJL010000018.1, read as the reverse complement.
ATTGCGCAAAACTATAAGCAAAATTTTAGCGAGGGTGGCTGGCTGTTTTGGCTGTGCGCCTTTGCTTTTTTGCTTTATTTTGCATATTTGCAACCTGTATTTACCTCATACGACGAATACTCGTTTTGGGGTACATCAGCAAAGCAAACTTCAATTTTTGGTATGTTATATGCACAGTGCCCTATTGGCACACCATGGCAAGCAACAGAGTTTACAGGCCTTGCGCTAGTTAGCTATTTTTTCCAAGGGTTTGGCTATTTTGCACCGTGGAAAGCTATTTTTGCAAGCAATGTTTTATTGCTTTCTGCGCTGTCGAGCCTTGCGGCTATCGCAGTGCCAAAAATGCAAAATATAGCTAATGATATAGCGCAAAGCGATGCACAAAGAGTTGTTCAAAATACAAAAAGCGCAATTTGGAGAGTGCAATTGCCAGTTTTTTTAGTGGCGCTGTGCTTGCCTATAAGTTTTACAATTTTTAGCCACACATCATCAGTTAGCATTGCATGGCTTAGTTTTGTGGGCGATATACCAGCAGGTGTGCTTTTTGGCACAAGCGTGGTTTTTTGGTTTTGTTTAAAAGAGGCTAAAAGTTGTAACTGGTGGCTAATTTTACCTGTGCTTTGCCTTTTAGCAAATATTAAAAACAACACTTTTGTTTTTGCCCTTGCGGCGGCTGGTTTAATTGCAATTGATATTTTGTTTTTTGCAAATAAGCAAAGCAATTTGTGCAAAAAGTGGCAAAGCAAAATTTGCGCTGTGTTTATGCGCATTGGCAAAGCTGTTTTATGTATAGCAGTGCCAACTATACAGTATGTAGCGTGGAGCACATTTGCAAGCAATATAGTTTTGCAAAATATGGCACAGGGTGGCACTGGCGCAACTAGCAAAACACTCCCAGATGTTTTATTAAATGGCACAAAAATGTTTTTAGGTTTAAGCGTTACCGATGACTTTTACCTTGAGCTATCTAGCAATTTTTGGCTATATGCCAATAAAATGGGTGAGCTTTTTATAAACCAAAAAATATCTTTATTTGGCACAGGTTTGCAAATTGTTATAATTATAGCGATGTTTTTTGCACTTGCAATTTACCTAGCCGATACCAAAAAAGCAAAAATCCAAGTAACGCTAATAGCTTTTGCAAGTGGCGCTTGTTTTATGTTATACTGGTATATGTTATGGCTTAGTTATGCTTTTATATTACGAGATTCCTCGCCAGAGGCACCTGTTAGTTACTCCAGATATTTTAACTCGTATTATTTGGGCTGGTTTATAATCGCATTGGGTTTGTTGTGCTATATACTAGCAAACAAAAGCAACAAACTGTTTTTGCATATTTTCGCTTTTATAAGCGCCGTAATTATGGCAAGTTTTGTTTTAATAAATGTTGAACCGCAATTTTCAGTTTTAGGTGTCAGCCAAGGCGAGTTTGTGCAAACAAAGCAAAACTATACAATTGCAGAGCAAATTAACACGCATATTTCATCAGGCGAAAGTGTTTATTTTGTCAGCCAAGGTGATGATGGTTATTTATGGTTTTTGTATAGCCAAGCATTACTGCCAAATATACTTGAATATGGCGATGATGGCGGTGTTAGCATAGGCGAGCCAGGTTATGAAAATTATGGCGCATATTACCGCCCATATACTGCCGAAGAATTTTTACAAAAAGTTTTAGATAGCGGTGCAAGTTATGTGCTAGTTTTAAATCAGGACGAACTTTTTACTAGCAGTTATGCTGACCTTTTTGCAGATAACCTCGAAAGCGCAAAACAAGGTGTTAGCCTTTATAGCGTAGGTGAAAACGGCTTTGATACACCTATTTTAATAAATATAAGTGAGGTGGCATAATGGCGGATAAAAAACAAAAATGCCCACTTTGCAAATTTGTATTAAATAGTAAACTTACAAAGCGTTTTTGCACCCTTGCATTAATTGCAAAATGTTATGCAGTGGCTATTATAATTTTAGTGTTTTGCCTTTTAGTGCCATTTTTATATGATACACTTGCATATGCGCTAGGTTTTATGTGGCCGGAGGAAATCACCCTAACACAAAGCGAAAAATATGCCCTACACGGTTTAACACTAACCGAGGAGCAAACATTGCTTTCAACCAGTAGCGATGCATATATGATAGTTAACGCAAACCAAACAGTGCGCAGGGTTAGCGTAGTGGCAGATTACAACGGTAAAAATGCCGAGCGAGATTTATATTATAGATACAAAGGTTTTGGGTTTACACCTAATTTGCGTGTTTGGCCAGTGTTATCTAGCGATGCAAAAGCGTATAATTATAACTTGCCACTACTAACAGCGGAAAATGTACGTTTGGATTTAGCAGATGCCGCACAAACAGAAATACATCTTTACAAAATAATTATTAACGAGCCTTTAGCGTGGTATAGCTATTTTGTGCCTAGTGTGTGGCAATTATTTTGGTTTTTAATGTTACCAGCGGTTGCCAATGGTGGTATAATGGTATTTATAGATATTAAAAAAGTAATTTTGCAAAAAAAGGCAAAACAACCGATGCGTAAAGATATAAACGAATGAGGGGTAATTTTATGTTGCGATTAGAAGAGTTTATCATAGAGGAAAACGCTACCATATTACAAACAATGAAAAAGCTTGACGAAACAGGCCAGCGCATACTTTTTATTGCGCCTAATAATGTGCTAAAAGCTGTTTTGACTGATGGCGATTTACGCAAATTTTTGTTAGCTGGTGGCAAACTTACAGATAGCGTTAAAGAGGCAGCAAACTATAAGCCACGCACTTTATGTGTTACCGAACGTGGGCGTGCTAAAGAGATAATCGCCACGCACGAAGTAGACGCACTACCAATTTTAAGCGTTGATGGCGAGCTAATAGATGTTGTGTTTGCAACTGGTTTAGATGTTGATGTGCGCAAACAAGTGGATTTACCTGTGGTTATTATGGCAGGTGGGCTTGGCACACGCCTTTATCCATATACAAAAATTTTGCCAAAACCATTAATCCCCATTGGCGAACAACCTATTATCGAGATGATTATAGAGCGTTTTGTTGATTTTGGTTGCAAAAAGTTTTACATAGTTGTAAATTATAAAAAGAACATGATTAAATCATATTTTAATGATTTAGAAGAAAAACTTTATGATGTAGAGTTTATTGATGAAGAAGAGTTTTTAGGTACAGGCGGTGGTTTGTGCCTATTAAAAGGTATGCTTAATACGCCGTTTTTCTTTTCAAACTGCGATACACTTTTAGATATTGATTATGGCGATGTTTACCGCTACCATAAAGAGCAAAAAAATATTGTTAGCATGATATGCGCATATAAACACTACGTTGTGCCTTATGGTGTTGTGGAAATGGGAGAGCAAGGGCGCATTGAAAAAATGCGTGAAAAACCAGAGCTTAACTTTTTAACAAACACTGGTGTTTACCTAGTAAACCACGAGGTTGTTGAGGATATGGAGCAGGGCAAGGTAATAGGCTTCCCTGATGTTATAGACGGCTACCGCAAAAATGGCGGTAACGTAGGTGTTTACCCAATAAATGAATCTAGCTGGATGGACATGGGGCAAATCGAAGAGCTTGATAAAATGCGCAGAAAACTGGAGGAACAAAAATGAGCGTTAAAATAATAGCTGAAGCAGGCGTTAACCACAACGGTAGTTTAGAGCTTGCAAAGCAAATGGCAAAAGTAGCAAAGGAGTGTGGCGCAGATTTTGTAAAGTACCAAACAGCCGTGCCAGAGCTAGTTATCTCTAAATTTGCACAAAAAGCCGAATACCAAAAAACCACAACAGGCGAGGGCGAAAGTCAGCTTGAAATGGTGCGACGCATACATTTTGATTTTGCCTCACATAAAGAGCTTAAAGAATATTGCGACGAAATAGGCATACAGTATATTTCAGCGCCTTTTGATGTACCTAGTGTTAAGTTTTTAGGTTTGCTAGACCTACCATTTATGAAAATACCTAGTGGAGAAATTACAAACTTGCCATATCTTGAGGAAATTGGGCGTTTAAAAACACCAGTTATTTTATCAACAGGCATGAGTAATATTGTTGAAATTGAAGATGCAATTACAATTTTAGAGCAAAAAGGTTGCCCAGAAATTACTGTCTTGCATTGTAACACCGAGTACCCAACACCATACGAGGATGCAAACCTTAGCGCAATGTTAGAGTTGCACGAACAATTAGGTTTACCTGTGGGGCTTTCAGACCATACAAATGGCTGGGAGTGTGATGTTGCAGCGGCTGCGCTAGGCGCAAATGTTATCGAAAAACACTTTACTTTAGATAACAATATGCAAGGCCCAGACCATAAAGCATCACTAAACCCAGCAGAATTTAAAGCAATGGTTACAGCGGTGCGCAACCTAGAAAAAGCCATGGGCACAGGCGAAAAACGTGTTAGCCCATCTGAGGCACGCAATAAGCCAATTGCACGCAAAAGCATAGTCGCAATGTGCGCAGTTAAAAAAGGTGAAGAATTAACAGCCGAAAATATTACAACAAAGCGCCCAGGGGATGGTATTTCGCCTATGCGCTGGTATGATGTAATAGGCACAAAAGCTGTAAGAGATTTTGAAGAGGACGAAAAAATTGAACTGTAAACATATAGCAGTATTAACAGGTACAAGGGCAGAATATGGCCTACTGCGCCCAGTTATAAAACGCCTTTTATCGCAAAGCGAGCTTAAAGTTTCGGTGCTTGTAACTGGTGCACATCTCTCAAAGGATTTTGGCTATACAGTTAACGAGATAAAAGCCGATAACATACCCATAGCGGCAGAGTTTGATATTTTAACACATGGCACAGGTGTGCAGGCTCTACCGCAAACAGTGGCAGATGCAATTTGCCAATTTTCAGCTTGGTTTATAGAGCATAAGCCAGATATGTTTGTGTTACTTGGCGATAGATACGAGGCATTTGCGGCGGCGCAAGCAGCAGCAATGTGCGATGTACCAATAGCGCATATATCTGGTGGGGATGTAACTTTAGGTGCAGCAGATGATTACTACCGACACTGCATAACAAAAATGTCAAAATTGCATTTTCCTAGTTGCGAGGCTTACGCAAATAGAGTTATTCGCATGGGTGAAGCACCAAGCACTGTTTTTAATGTGGGTGGCTTAGGCGACCAAAATATTAGAGAAATGCAAAAATGCACACTAGAAGAACTTTCACAAAGTGTTGATTTTGATTTAACAAAGCCTTTTGGCCTTGTGACTTTCCACCCTGAAACAGCTGGCGAAGTTAAACCAAAAGAGCAAATGCAGGCGCTTTTAGATGCAATGCAAAGCCATACAAAAAGCAGTGGTTTAAACTGGCTTATAACAAAAGCAAACGCCGATGCTGGCGGTGCAGAGCTAAACGCAATGATAGATAATTTTGCGCAAACCAATAAAAACACTTGCCTTGCAGTGCAAAGCTTAGGCGTTAAACGCTACCTTTCAGCAATGCAATTTGCCACTTTAGTTGCTGGCAATTCTTCAAGTGGTGTGGTGGAAACACCCACGTTCGGAGTGCCTACTTTAAACATAGGCGCAAGGCAAGCAGGGCGCTTAATATGCGATAATGTTTTAAATGTAAATGCCGAAAAAACAGAGATTATAAATGGCTTTAAAACCCTTTGCAGTGATGATTTTATTAAAAAAGCAAGGCAAACAATAAGCCCATACAGCGGTGGCGATACAGCTGGCAAAATAGTAGAGCAAATTTTAGCAAGTTTAAAAAATAACGATATAACGTCAGCAAAAGCGTTTTATGACGAAGTGCAAAATATACAAATAGGAGATTTTGAAAATGAAAATACTAATTGTAGGGCTTGGTAGCATGGGCAAACGCCGAGCAAGGCTTTTAAAAGGTTTGCGCCCAGAGCTTGTTATTTGTGGTGTGGATAGCACCGAAAGCCGCCGCACAGAGGCGGAAACATTAGGCATAAAAGCCTATGCTTCAATAGCTGAGGCATGCACAGCCGAGGCACCAAATGCCGCTTTAGTTTGCACTGCACCTGTAACACATGCAAATATAATTACAGAGCTATTAAACGCAAATTTGCCAGTTTTTACAGAGTTAAATTTAATTAACGATGGCTACGAAAAAAACCTTGCACTAGCGGCTGAAAAAAACTTGCCAATGTTTTTATCCTCCACTATGTTGTACCGCAAAGAAACACAATACCTAAAACAGCAAGTGCAAAACTTTAATGAAACAACAGGCAAAAACGTAAATTATATTTATCACATAGGGCAATATTTACCAGATTGGCACCCATGGGAAAACTATAAAAACTTTTTTGTTGGCGATAAACGCACAGGCGGTGTGCGTGAAATTTTTGGCATAGAGCTACCTTGGCTTGTAGATGCCTTTGGCGATGTTGTAAGCGTACACGCTGAAAAAGATAAAATAAGCGATTTAGAGGTGGATTACCCAGATAGTTATTTTGTAACCTTGCGCCATGCAAACGGCACAAAAGGTATGTTAGCGGTTGATGTTGTTAGCCCTAAAGCGGTGCGCAATTTTGAGTGCTTTGGCGAGGGCTTGCACCTGTTTTGGGAGGGTAACCCAAAAAGCTTATATAGCTTTGATAAACAAAGTGGCGAAAAGCTTGCAATTGATACTTATGCAAGTGTTGAGCAAGACAGCCGTTATAGCGATAACATAGTTGAAAACGCCTATGTAGATGAGCTTTCAGCGTTTTTTGATATGCTAGAAAAAGGGCAAGCACCAAAATGGAGCTTTGAAAAAGACGCAAAAGTTATAGAGCTTATAGAAAAAATAGGTTAAAAGAGCAAAAGTATTTTTTGCTAAATATTTAAACACAAAAAAGGCACTACACGTATCAAAACCTGTGTAGTGCCTTTTTATTTTTTTAATTATTTTTGGTTCCAGATAGGGTCTTTTAGCACCCATTTATCTGTTGCATCTTTCATAAAGATATCTCTGTTGTAAAATTTATCTACAATGCTCCAAAACTCGTTTTCGGTGTAGCCACAAAAAGCGCAGAAATCACGCACACATAATGCGTCAAGTTCGCCATCACGTGTTTTAATTTTTTCAATAGCTTCTTCACGTGTCATAACGCCGTAACGTATATAACGTGCAGTGTAATCAGTAGCAGCGCCGTGGCCAAATTTAGGGTATTTCATCCAGCTGTGTACAAGGTACGCGCGTGAATCTATTTGGTCAAAGTTTTCTGCATGGTGTGTTCTATCCCATTCGTTAGCTAAACTATGGAAACCATAGCTTTTTGCAATGTTGTAGTTTTGCACACTGTTCCAAGGGAAAAAGTAGCTCATATAAAATGGGTCTAGTTTTGCAAGCTCGTCAGAGCTTGGTGCTAGTGTTAGGCTTAAATCGTTTTCGGTTACACCATCGCCTAAAATTTCTTCCATAGGCATGCCAACAGCACCGCCGTTTTCAACTTGTCGACGTGCTGAGTATGTTTCTTCGTCAGCGCCG
>CAYJJL010000017.1:13876-17574 GCA_964370455.1 uncultured Faecalibacterium sp. | reverse complement strand
GATTAACTGCGCTTAAACCTTGGCGTCATTATACCATGAACGATAAAGTTCAGTTGTGCATAGCTGCTATGCCAAGTGAGGCATTGGAGAAAAAAATCTATCCTTATTTAAACGCAGAAGATTCAATTGAAGAACTTTGGAAAGTTATTTTTGATGTTTGCCGTGTTACAAATGGAGACCCAGTTGGCGAATGGCGCAAGCATGTTGAAAAACTTTCAGTGTTGCGTGATAAACTAAACGAGTTTGATTTAGACGCAATACACATGACAAGCTCAAACGGCACTGATTTAACAGTAGGCCTTGCTGATGGCGCAATTTGGGATGGCGCAGCAAGTAAAGATGATAACGGTACACAGTTTTTACCAAACCTACCAACGGAAGAGGTTTTTACAGCACCACACAAAGACCGTGTTAACGGTATAGTGTATAGCACAAAACCTTACTCATACAATGGGCAATTAATAGATGATTTCTGGGTGCGTTTTGAAAATGGCAAAGTTGTTGAACACGGCGCAAAGAAAAACGAAGAAGTGCTTACTCGTTTACTTGATAGCGATGAAGGCGCACGTGGCATAGGCGAAATTGCTCTTGTGCCATATTCTAGCCCAGTTAACCAAAGCGGTCTACTTTTTTACAACACATTGTTTGATGAAAATGCAGCGTGCCATATGGCATTTGGCGCTAGCTACCCTACTACAACAGTAGGCGGTAAAGAAATGACAGAAGAACAATTGCTTGAAAAAGGCATGAACCAATCAAAAATACATGAAGATGTTATGATTGGTGCAAAAGACACCAAGATTATAGGTATCAAAAAAGCAGGTGGCGAAGTAGCTATTTTTGAAAATGGCGAATGGTGCTTATAATTAAATAGTTAGGCACAAACAAAACAGCTCAATTCTTTGAATTGAGCTGTTTTGTTTGTTTTATTATTAAGCTCAAAACTTTTTAATTTGTTGTTATATGCTTTAAAGCATGATGCACCCGTACAAACTTCAGTTGCTTTTTTGCAATGCAGTATGGCAAGTTTCATGTAAAACTTCAATAGTAAGTTAAAAATAAGTGTGTACGATTTAAGTTAAAACTAATCGCAAAAGTTAATTAAGCAAGGCGCAAATTAGGTGTGTGATGTTTATAAGTAGGGGATAAATGCTGTGGGCAATATGAAATGCTTAATTTGCCAAATTTATCTTTTCTTATATCAACTTCCACATTATATAAATTTCTGATTTTTTCTTCGGATAAAACTTCTTCAACAGTACCTTCGTAAACAATTTCGCCGTCTTTCATTGCGTATAAATAATCACAATAAATTGCAGCCATGTTAAGGTCATGTATAGCTGAAATAACTGTTAAATTTAAATCTTTTACTATATCTAAAAGTTGTAATTGATATTTTATATCAAGATGGTTAGTAGGTTCATCTAGTATAATGCTAGGTGTTGTTTGCGCAAGTGCACGTGCTAAAATAATGCGTTGCTGCTCACCACCTGATAAGGTTGAAAAAGTACGCCCTTTAAATGAGCTCATACCAACTTGCTCTATACTTTCGTTAACAATGCGGTAATCCTCGCTATTATCTCTTTCCATATTTTTTTTATATGGTGAACGTCCCATCATAACAACTTCCTCGATAACAAAATCAAAGTTATAGTAGTTATGTTGTGCAACAACTGCTATTTTTTTTGCAGATTGCTTTATTGGCATATCAGATAGTTTTATATCATCTAAAAAAATGTTACCGTTAGTTGGTATTAAATTGCGGTAAATGCATTTCAGCAAAGTTGATTTACCACTACCATTAGGGCCTATTATACCTACAAATTGGTTTTTTGTAGCCTTTATTGAAACGTTTTTTAATATTGAGTTTTTCCCGTAGGAAAAATTTATATCCTTGCATTCAATGTTCATAGTAGAATTTTACCTTTCTAAAAAGTATTTGAAAATCCATAACTTTTTTTAGCTATTAAATATATAAAACAAGGCGCGCCTATCATGGAAATTAATATGCCAATAGGTAGCTCGTTTTGCGGTATAATTACCCTTGATAAAACATCTGCCCAAATTAAAAGCAATGCGCCGAGTAAGGCGCTAATAGGTATTAGCTTTTTGTGGTTAGTGCCTACAACCATACGTGCAAAGTGTGGTACGATTAAGCCTACAAAGCCTATCATGCCAGAAGCATAAACCAAAAAGCCTACCATAAAAGCTGAAACTAATAAATAGATATTGCGATATTTGCGTGTATCTGTGCCTAAAGTAACAGATACTTCATCGCCTAGTAGCATTAAATTTAATGTGCGATATTGTGTGATGAAAAATAATGAGCAAATAATAACAATAGGTAAAATAATGCCAATAGTGCTCCAATCAGCACCAGCAAGGCTACCCATTAACCAATAGGTAATGGTCATCATGCCGTCTTTATCATTTGCAAAATACACAATAAAGCTTGAAAAAGCAGAACAAACAGAGCTTAAAGCCATGCCTGAAAGTAGCAACTTGACAGAGTTGCTACGGCTACCTATGTTAGAAATCATAAGTACTAAAACCGATATTGAAAACGCACCAACAAAAGCCATAATACCTATAGAATTAGCACCTAAAAAAGTGCCGATGCCTAACATAATTGCAAGTGTAGCACCAAGTGATGCACCAGAGGAAACACCTAAAACATAAGGGTCGGCAATAGGGTTTTTTACGATTGCTTGCATTATAACACCACAAACGGAAAGCCCCATACCTACTGCAATGGCTAATATAATGCGTGGCAAACGTATGTACATAACTATATCGTTAATTGGGCCTTGTGTATAATCAGCATTAGCGATATAGCCAAAATCTGAAAAAGCCAAACCTATATTATTAATAATAACTTTATATACATCAATAAAGGGGATAGTAGTGCTACCAATTGTAACTGCAATTATGATTGAAAGTAACACACAAGTAAGTAAAAAAAGTATAAGCAATATGTAACTTGGTGTGTTTTTAATAAAAGACTTTTCGTTTTTAGGCATGGCTGTAAGCTGTTCCTTTCGTGTTGAGATATGCTAAAATTTTAATGCAGCACAGTTTTGGCCATACCGCACTAAAGTAATTTTATTTAAAAGGGTTTACTCTGCTAACTCAGGGTATAAACCGTGCGAAACAGCTTTTATGCCGTCTATAGTTCTAACAGTGCTAGCATAAACATCACCTAGCATAATAGGGTAAACACGACCGTTTTGAACAGCATCTAAACTAGCAAGTGCGGGGTCTTGCATTATTAAATTTACAGCTGTTTCGTTGCTTTCTTCAATAGAAACATCTCTTGGCATGTGTATAACAAATATTACATCAGGGTTAGCTGCTATAATAGCCTCTTTTGAAAGTGTGCTTTCAGTTGGTGTTGCCATTGTACCACCAAGCTCGGTGATAATATTGCCAGGTAAAGAGGTTTCACCATAGTTTGTAATGCTTTCGGATAAAAATTCCAAAGCAATTACAGTTTGAGCTTTCTGTGCTTGTGCTGCTACAAGTGCACTATTAATTTCCGCTTGCATTTCATCTACAAGTGCTTGTGCTTTATCTTCAACATTAAAAATTTTGCCTATGTTTAAAAGATCATCTATCTCATTTTGTATTGTTCGTGTGCCACCGCTACGTGTGTTAGTGTTAATGTAGGTGTTTGTGCCACGCTCGTGCCACTCGGTAAC
>CAYJJL010000017.1:0-13776 GCA_964370455.1 uncultured Faecalibacterium sp. | reverse complement strand
CGCTTAGTTAGCATTAGCTAACTTGTGTGCAAAAAATATAGCGCTCAAAATAAGCGCACTTTAACGTAAATAACGGATAAACGATATACAACAATTTGCAAAAAAATACTTTATATTTTGTGTGTTAAAAAACGTATTTGCAAACCATTCGCAAATTCATTTTAGCACAAGATGGTGTTAATGTCAATGTTTGTTTTAAATTTTTAGTTTATTTTTCAACTTTAATTGTATTTTAAGCGATATTTCAGTATAATAGATAGTGAAGTATTATGTATAATTATAAACCAAGCTTTAACAACAAGGAGGTAATAGCAATGAGGAATTTTTCAGTGACATTAGAACAACTACAAAAACATGTGCATTTAGATGTTGTTCACACGCCAAAGGATGTATCAAAAGTTACGTTTGAATCATCCGAAGTTAACAGACCTGGCCTTTTTCTTGCGGGGTATCATTCTTATTTTGATTCAAAACGCATACAAACTTGTGGGCTTGCAGAGCTAAATTATTTATCAGGCCTTGAGGCATACGAACGCCGTATTGCGCTTGAGAGCCTTTTTGCACAAAAACCACCAGCTGTTATTATTTGTCACAGCCATGAGCTAGAGCCTTTCCCTGAAATGGAAGAGTTTGCAAAACAATATGAGGTTGCGCTTTTGCGCTCTAACGAATCTACAAGTACATTACTTTCAAACTTAATTAGTGTACTTAATGTAGAGCTTGCACCACGTGTTACACGCCATGGTGTTTTTGTTGAAGTTTATGGCGAGGGGCTTTTAATATTAGGCGATAGCGGCATAGGCAAAAGCGAAACAGCTATAGAGCTAGTTAAACGTGGACATCGCCTAGTTGCTGATGATGCTGTTGAGTTGCGCAAGGTTTCAAACCGTTCGATTATAGGCACAGCACCAGAAAACATACGCCATTTTATTGAGCTGCGTGGTATTGGTATAATTAACGTTGCACGTATTTTTGGTATGGGTGCTGTAAAAGTTAGCGAAAAAGTTGATTTAATATTATCACTACAACTATGGGATGAAACAAAAACATATCAACGCACAGGGCTAGAGAGCGAAACAATGGATATACTAGGCGTGCAAATACCATATTCAGACATACCTGTTAGGCCGGGGCGTAACCTTGCGGTTGTGCTAGAAACGGCTGCAATAAATAACCGCCAAAAGAAAATGGGCTACCATGCAGCTGAGGAATTATTTGGCAAGCTAGGTATTACAGAAAATTAATTTAACAGGCAATATTATAGGAGAACCACATGCAGAAAATTTTAGACTACTGCTTATCACAAGGCATTTCGGCCAAAACGGGAGAAATCCTTGCAAATCATAACACTTTTAAAATTGGTGGCAAGGCTGAGGTTTTTATACAGCCAAAAACAAAAGATGAACTTTGCAATGCTACAGCAATTTGTAAAAGTGCAGATGTAAAAATATTTTACCTAGGTAAGGGGAGTAACATTTTATTTTCTGACGAGGGTTTTAACGGCGCAGTTATCGATATTTGCGCAATGCAAGCTCCTTGCGAGTTAAATGGTAACGTTATAACAGCAAATGCTGGTGTTTCGCTTGCGAGCTTGTGTATTTTTGCTCAAAAAAATGCACTTAGCGGTTTAGAGTTTGCGTATGGCATACCTGGCTCGGTGGGCGGTGCAGTTTATATGAACGCTGGCGCATATGGCGGTGAAATGAGCGACACTTTAAAAACAGTGGAGGTTTTAACTGCTAATGGAGATATTATAACACGCACAGCCAGCGAGATGAACTTTGGATATCGTAAAAGTGCAGTGCAAAAAAATGGCGACTGTATACTTAGTGCTACTTTTGAGCTTAAAAACGCAGATAAAGAGCAGATAAAAGCTAAAATGGACGAACACATGAAACAGCGCAAAGATAAACAACCAATTGAAATGCCAAGCGCTGGCAGTACCTTTAAACGCCCTGAGGGTGCATTTGCTGGTGCACTTATTGATGAGTGTGGCTTTAGAGGTTTTAAAATGGGCAATGCCGCTGTCAGCGAAAAACATTGTGGATTTGTGGTTAATCTTGGCGGTGCAACGTGTAAAGATGTGCTTGAACTTTGCGAGCATATACAAAAAATAGTTAAAGAAAAAACTGGCTATACGCTAGAGCGTGAAGTTAGAGTTATTAATTAAAATGATAAATTAAATGTGTGTGAAAAATAAAGTTAAAACAAAACTGTATGCATATGGTTTTAAGTTAGCTTCAAATAAAGTTAAATTAAAAGTGAATATATAATAGGACTATAAAAAGGAGCATCTATGGAACTTTTGATTGTTAGTGGGCTTTCTGGCGCGGGTAAATCTGTTGCTATGAACGCACTTGTAGATATAGGTTATTTTTGTATTGACAATATCCCTGCGGCATTACTACCTAAATTTGTGGAGTTTTCTATCGCTGGTGAAAACATGCTTGAAAAAGTGGCAATTGCCATGGACGTACGTGGCGCACGCAAAGTTGAGGAAGTTTCTGGAGCGTTAATTGCGCTAGATAATCAAAAAGTTGAATATAAACTGTTATTTTTAGATGCTGAGGCGGCAAGCCTTGAGCGTCGTTATAAAGAACCACGCCGTCGCCACCCTATAAGTATATTAAAGGGTGTTTCCACAGTGCACGCCATTGAGGAAGAACTGACAATTTTACAGCCTTTGCGTGAGCGTTCGGATTTTCAAGTAGATACATCAATTTTATCTACAGCACAGCTTAAAGAGCGTATTTGTAGTTTATTTTTAATGGAATCTGGTGGCGCAAAAGGTGCGATGAAATTAACATTGCTTTCGTTTGGTTTTAAATTTGGTTTACCACGTGAGGCGGATGTTGTTTTTGATGTGCGTTGTTTGCCAAACCCTTTTTACCAACCAGAGCTTAAAAACAAAACAGGTAACGATCAAGAGGTTTTTGATTTTGTTATGAGCCATAAAGAAGCACAGGATTTACTTGTGCATTTAGAAAATTTACTCACTTGCTCGCTACCATTATATGTAAAAGAGGGCAAAAGCCAATTAACAATAGCTGTTGGTTGCACTGGTGGCAAACACCGTTCAATAACTTTTGCACGCAAACTAGCAACTCACTGCGAAAAATTAGGGCACAACTTAATTTTACAGCACAGAGATGAACAACGCAGATAACACAAAACGTAACTGCGATTATTAGTAGCTTTTATCCATTGCAACTGTTTTAGCCATTTGTTTGGCTCGAAGCGAGTTTGCAATTTGTATTAACATATGGCTAAGCGAGCAAGTGTTATCCGAACTCGTTTTATATAGTGTAAGCAAGCTCGTTTTCTACGTCAAAGCTTTTTGATAGGCGACAGCCTATCTTCAAAGCTTTTCCTTGCAAACAAACTCACCTACACTATATAAAATCTACGACCTAAAAGCACAGTATTTGTGCTAAAAGCAAGGCAGACGACGAAGGCATACCTTCGTATTCCAAGGAGGATAACACAGATTTTAGTGCGAATACTGTGTTTTTAGGCGGGTTCGGATAATATTTGTTCGCTTAATATAAAATAAAACAGAAAGTGAGCATTTTAATGAGTTTTTCCGCTGATGCGAAAATAGAAATAACACAAAAAAAACTTGCGGATGATAGCGCTTTTTTAGCTGTTTGTTATGCTATAGCTTGTTTTGCTAAAAATTATGATGAACATGGGTTATTACTGCAAACTGAATGTGAAGAAGTAGCTGTTTACGCATATAAAATGTTTTTGCGCCAAAATATTGAGGGCAGTGTAAGGGCTATTTCTCGTGGTTTTGAGTTTAGTATTAGCGAAACAGAGCAAGTGCAAAAATTATTAGAGCTTTTAAAATTTTCTAAAAAAGAGCCAAGCTTGCGCATAAACTCTACCTTTATTGAAACCTCTAAAGCGGTGAGTGCTTTTGTGGGTACAGCTTTTTTGTGTGCAGGCACTATGACAGACCCACACAAATTATATAATTTAGAATTTATTAGCCCTCGTTATCATCTAGCAAGAGACCTTGAAGGTTTGCTTGCTCAGCACGAATTTTCGCCACATCGCACATTGAGGCGTGGGGTGCATGTAATTTACATTAAAGCTAGCGGTAAAATTGAGGATTTACTTACTTTTATTGGTGCAAGTAATGCAAGCCTTGCGATAATGGAGCAAAAAGTTTATAAATCCATACGCAACACGTCAAATCGCCGCGCTAATTGTGATACTGCAAATTTGAGCAAAACTGTAAACGCAAATGTGCAAACACGCCGTGCAATAGAGGCTTTGCAAAAAGCGGATATGCTTAAAACCTTGCCAGAAGCTTTGCAACAAGCGGCAAAGTTGCGCCTTGAACACCCTGATGAATCTTTAGCGCAACTTGCAGAGCGTTTTATACCACCAATTAGCAAATCAGGGCTTTCGCACCGATTAAAAAAACTTGAAGCACTGGCAAATAATTTGCAAACTTAAATAGAAAAGGGCATTATAATGCAAGACCAAACAAAAGATTTTGTGCATTTACATCTGCACACCGAATATAGCTTGCTTGATGGCGCATGCCGCATAGATGGTTTGATGGAACATGTAAAATCTATGGGGCAAAGTGCTGTTGCAATAACTGATCACGGCGTTATGTATGGCGCAATAAATTTTTATAGAGAAGCAAAAAAAGCAGGCATAAAACCTATAATTGGTTGTGAGGTTTATGTTGCAACACGTGGCAGAAAAGATAAAGTTAGCCGCCTTGATGGTAGCCATCACTTAATTTTGCTATGCAAAAATGAAACAGGCTACCAAAATTTAATAAAGCTCGTTTCCATGGCTTTTACAGAGGGTTTTTATATCAAACCACGTGTGGATAAAGAATTGCTTGAAAAACATAGCGAGGGTTTAATTTGCCTTTCGGCTTGTTTGGCAGGCGAGGTGCAACGTGCTTTGCTTGCTGGTGATGAAGTAAAAGCGAAAGAAACTGCACTTTGGTATAGAGATGTTTTTGGTGAAGAAAATTATTACCTTGAACTGCAAGACCACGGCCTTGAAGAAGACCCAAATGTTATTGCACGCCTAATTAAATTATCCCTTGAAACAGGCATACCGCTAGTTGCAACAAATGATGGACATTACCTGCGAAAAGAAGATGCTAAAATGCAAGAGATACTCCTTTGTATACAAACTGGTAAAACATTAGCGGACCCAGATAAAATGGAGTTTCAAACTGAGGAGTTTTACGTAAAAAGCGCAGAGGAAATGTATGAGTTATTTTCAATAGTGCCACAGGCATGCGAAAATACAGTTAAAATAGCACAGATGTGTAATTTTGATTTTGATTTTGGGCATACAAAGTTGCCATATTTTACAGTGCCAGAAGGCATGACTAACTTTGAATTTTTTAGAAAAATATGCGAGGAAGGTTTATCTGCTCGCTATGGCAACAACGTTACAAGCACACACCAAGAGCGCCTGGATTACGAGCTAAATGTTATAGAGAACATGGGTTTTACAAACTATTATTTAATAGTTTATGATTATATACGATATGCAAAAAGCTTAGATATACCTGTTGGCCCAGGGCGTGGTTCTGGCGCTGGTAGTATTGCAGCTTATTGTATGGGTATAACAGATATTGACCCTATACGCTACAACTTGCTTTTTGAACGTTTTTTAAATCCTGAGCGTGTAAGCATGCCTGATTTCGACGTTGATTTTTGTTATGAGCGCCGTGGCGAAGTTATAGAATATGTTAATGAAAAATATGGTGCAGATCACGTAGCTCAAATTGTAACTTTTGGTACAATGGCAGCACGTGGTGCTATACGTGACGTTGGCAGGGTTATGGGCATAGCATACCAAAAAGTAGATAGTGTTGCAAAACTTGTGCCAATGGAACTTAAAATGACTTTGCGCAAAGCACTTGAAGTTTCAAAAGAATTTAAAGAGGCGGTAAACTCTGACCCACAAATTAAAGAACTAGTTGAAACAGCTATTAAAGTTGAGGGTATGCCTCGCCATGCCTCAACACATGCGGCTGGTGTAGTTATAACGCCTGAAACAGTTGATACTTACTTGCCACTTGCCACTAATGACGGCTTGCCTGTAACGCAGTTTAACATGATAGAAATTGAAGAACTTGGCTTATTAAAAATGGATTTTTTAGGTTTGCGTACTTTAACGGTTATACATGATGCAGAGCAAGATATACGACGCAAGCAACCTGAGTTTAGCATGGCTAATATTTCATATGATGATGAGGCCACATATCAATTACTTTCAAAAGGTGATACGGAGGGTGTTTTCCAACTTGAATCCTCAGGCATGAAAAACGTTCTGATAGGTTTGCAACCAAAAACTTTGGAGGATATCATAGCCTTGATTTCGCTTTATAGACCAGGGCCTATGGATTCTATCCCGACATACTTGCGCAACCGCCATGATCCAAGTAAAATTAGTTATAAAACACCAGAACTTGAGCATATTTTGGGTGTTACAAACGGCTGTATAGTGTATCAAGAACAAGTTATGCAAATTTGTCGAGAACTTGCTGGTTTTTCGTATGGTCAGGCGGATAACGTGCGCAGAGCCATGAGTAAAAAAAAGCATAAAGTTATGGAGGCAGAGCGTGCACGTTTTGTGTATGGTGACACAGGCGAAAATGCATGCAGGGGCTGTGTTGGTAATGGTATAAGCGAGCAAGCAGCAAATGCAATTTTTGATGAAATGTCTAGCTTTGCCTCATATGCTTTTAATAAAAGCCATGCGGCTTGTTATGCTTATGTTGCGTATCAAACAGCATACTTAAAATGCCATTATCCTTGCGAGTTTATGGCGGCGCTACTTTCTAGCGTTTTAGATAACACTGATAAAATAATTGAATACTCAGGCGAGTGTGCAAGGCTAGGTTTAAGCATACTAGCGCCAGATATTAATAGCAGTAACGGTGGTTTTTCAGCTGATAATGGACGCATACGTTTTGGATTAAACGCAATTAAAAATGTAGGGCGTAACATGATAGCTAAAGTTGCCAACGAGCGTAAAACCAAACCTTTTACTGGGCTTTACGATTTTTGCAAACGTATGCGAGGGCAAGAGCTTAACCGTCGCGCGGTTGAGGGTTTAATAAAAGCAGGAGCTTTTGATGCGTTTGAGCAAACACGCAAAAGCATGGTAGAGGCTGTTGACGGCATATTAAAAAGTATAGAAAACGATATGCGCAAAAACCTTGAAGGGCAAATGGATTTATTTTCTGCCATGATGGGTGAGGATAAGCAAGAAGATATTTATGAAATACCTAAAATAGAGGAATATAGCAAAACCGAACTTTTACAAATGGAAAAAGAGGTTAGCGGTTTATATCTTTCAGGACATCCTTTAGATGCATATAGGCAACAAACAAGAGTGATAGCCTCACATAGCGTAAAACAATTAGTAGGCGAGGAAAGCGCAGTTAAAGATGGCGAAAACGTGCGCATAGTTTGCACCATTTCAAAAATTAGGTTTATGACAACACGCTCAAACACTATGATGGCTTTTGTTATTGTGGAGGATTTAACCGGTACTATGGAGGTTATTGTTTTCCCCAAAACGCTTGAGGTGTGCCGCCACGAACTGCAAGAAAACTCAGTTGCAGTAGTTAGTGGTAGGCTTTCAGTGCGTGAAGATGAACAATCTAAACTATTAGTGGGCGATTTACAATTAATGATAAACTACGAAAGACAAAACAAAACACAGGCAGTAGGCGTGCAAAGTAAAACAAATGCAAGCGAGCGCAAAATTTATATAAAGCTACCATCTAAAGATTGTGACGAATATGACGAAACAATAGATATTTTAGCAAAATATAAAGGCTCAACACCAGTTATATTTTATCTTGAAAATACAAAGCAAAGAGTTGCCGTTCCACAGCGTTTATGGGTAGCAGAAAGCACACAATTACAAAATGATGTTGAAAACTTGCTTGGTGTAGGTTGTTTTGCAACAAAATAGCATAATATTTCTGCAAATTTACTGTTTTAGGGGTGTTCAAACCAAATAAACTATGATATAATATTAACAATGTCGAGGACAGAAAAATGTAAAAAATTACTAAATGTTATTTTTGGGATTATATGGCTATATGGAGGATTTCATAATGGGAAACAATAAAGAAATTAAAACAATTGGCGTGTTAACAAGTGGTGGCGATGCTCCTGGTATGAATGCAGCTGTTCGTGCTGTTGTACGTACCGGTATACAAAAAGGTTACCGTATGGTAGGTATACAACGTGGTTTTAACGGCCTTTTAAACTCTGAATGTTTTGAAATGAACTTAAAAAGTGTTTCAAACATTATACAACGTGGTGGTACTGTGCTTTACACTGCTCGTTGCTTAGAGTTTTATGATGCAGCTGGGCAAGATAAAGGTGCAGAACGTTGCCGTGAGATGGGCATTGATGCGCTTGTTGTTATAGGCGGTGACGGCTCTTATATGGGTGCATTACGCCTTTCTGAGCGTGGCATACCTATGATAGGCATACCTGGCACTATTGATAACGATATAGCTTGCACAGATTACACAATTGGCTATGATACAGCTATGAACACCGCACTTGAAATGGTTGATAAACTACGTGATACAACACAAAGCCACGACCGTTGTAGCGTTGTTGAGGTTATGGGTCGCCATGCTGGTCATATAGCACTTAACGTTGCTATTGCTTCAGGCGCTATGACAGTTCTTTTACCAGAAAAAGAGTTTGATTTCCAAAAAGATATTCTTGATAAAATCGAATTTTCACGTAAAAATGGCAAACGTCATTTTATCGTTGTTGTTGCTGAGGGTATTGGCGATTCTGAAGGTATTGCAAAACGCATACAAGAAGAAACAGGCATTGATTCTCGTGCGACAATTCTTGGCCACGTACAACGTGGTGGTTCACCAACAGTTCGTGACCGTGTGAGTGCCTCTGAAATGGCTTACCATGCAGTTAACTTAATAGATCAAGGTAAATATAACCGTATTGTTGGTTTAAAAAGCGATACATTGGTTGATTACCCAGTTGCTGAAGGTTTAGCAATGAAAAAGACCATTGACAACGAATTAGTTGAAATGTGTAACACAATTTCTCTATAATTAAATTTTTAATAAAAGCGCTAAAATCATTAGATTTTGGCGCTTTTATTTTTTTGTTTGCATATAGTGAACTATAAGATAAAACTGCGAAAGGAGCTAAAATGATTAAAAAAACTGCTGTTATTACAAAAAAAACTCAAAAAAACCGTAAATTGCGTAAAATTAAAAAAAATATGATTTTGCTGATTTTAATGTTTTTAGTTTCAATTTTTATAGTTGATTATAAAATGCAACCTATTTTATGGAGTATTATAGAGTACGAAAGTAACAAATACGCACAAGAGGCTTTTCAAAAAGCTGCAATTACACATGTGCATGAGCAAGCCGAACAGTATGAAATGTTATATACAGTAGCAAAAGATGTTGAACATAACACAGCAACAGTAATAGCTGATAGTTATGCTATAAATAAAATACAAACACAATTAACACAAATGGTAATGCAAGAGCTAGTTAATTTGCAAAAAGATTATTACTCGTTTCCGCTAGGGTATCTTTTTGGCATACAACTTTTAAGTGATGTAGGGCCTATGATAAAAGTTGTGGTTCAGCCAAATAGTTATGTGCAAACTAAATTATACGAAACTTTTACATCAGCGGGGACTAATCAAACAAAAATGAGTATATATGCAAGGTTTTCGCTTTATGTAAACGTTATGATAGCAGGGCAAGCACAAACTATGCTTGTTGAAAATGATGTACTGTTGTGGCAAAATATTATAGTTGGTGCAGTACCAGATGTTAATGTTTAAGCACTAAAATACAAAGCAGATAATTTTAAGATAAATATAATGTAATTTTTGTAGTAAAAATAGGTGAATTTTTTTTGTAAATATGATACAATAATACGTGAATAAATTTTACATATTGATATCAAAGTTGAGAAGGAGGGCAAATAAATGGCTTTAGAAATACCTTTACTTGGGTATTTTCAGCGCAAAAATATATATAGCGCAGCACATAGTGGTATGCGCTACCATATAAAGCGAATAGAAATACTAGGAACTGATGATGCAGGTAAAGAAACAAAAGAGTTTTTGCTACAGCTTATTATTTGGCCTGAACCATGGGCGCTTGAGCGTACTGACCCAATTTTACATGAAAAAAGCACATTTCCTGTTAGCGAAGAGGGCTGTGCTCAAATAGTAAAAGCATTGACGGAAAGATATGAACAAGATAAAGCAAAATGGGATAATTGCCCTAGCATTTTAGAGAGTGAGCCTTGGTATGCACCACCGAAAGTAGAGGAAGAAAACGAGGAAGAAAGCAAGTAAGTATACGTAACAAAGAAAGGGAAAGACGATGTTAAACTACACAAAAACAGGCGCTTATTACGCACGTGGTAAATGGGTTTTAGCTGATGAAAACGCAAATGCAGAGCTTTTGAGCATGGGTTTTACAGCAGAGCAAATTGCAAACGCACAAGATGGCACAATAGCAGCAGGTATTATGGATGCTCACAACACTAGTGGTGATGCGCAAAATTTGAAAATTAAATTTGATGCTATGGCTAGCCATGATATTACTTTTGTTTGTATAGTGCAAACAGCACGTGCTTCAGGGCTTGAGAAATTTCCTGTTCCTTACGTTTTAACAAACTGCCATAATAGCCTTTGTGCTGTTGGTGGTACTATTAACGAGGACGATCACCGTTTTGGTCTTTCTGCGGCTAAAAAATACGGCGGTATTTTTGTGCCGCCTCACCTTGCTGTTATACACCAGTACATGCGTGAGATGCATGCTGGTTGTGGTAAAATGATACTAGGCTCAGACAGCCACACGCGCTATGGTGCACTGGGCACAATGGCTATTGGTGAGGGTGGCGGTGAGCTTGCAAAACAACTGTTAGGCCGTACTTATGATGTGCCTCGCCCTGATGTTGTAGCAATTCATTTAACAGGTAAACCAGTGCTTGGCGTTGGCCCACAGGACGTTGCACTTGTGTTGATTGGTGCTCTTTTTGAAAACGGTTATGTTAAAAATAAAGTTATGGAGTTTGTTGGTGATGGCATCGCAAATTTAAGTCAAGATTTCCGTAATGGCATTGATGTTATGACAACCGAAACAACATGTCTTTCTAGCATTTGGTGCACAGATGAAACAACAGAGGAAGCACTTGCGATACACGGCAGAAAAGCCGATTATAAGCGCTTAGCTCCAAAAGAACTTGCACAATATGCAGGCCTTGTAGAAGTTGATCTTTCAAAAGTGCGCCCTATGATAGCTCTACCTATGCATCCATCTAACGTATATTCAATTGAAGAGCTAAACGCAAATTTAAAAGATATTTTACATGATTGCGAAAAAAATGTTGAAAAGCTAATGGGTGGCGAAAGCACACTTGAGCTTGTTAATAAAATAGAAAACGGCAAGCTACGTGTAGACCAAGGCGTTATTGCTGGCTGTGCAGGTGGTATTTACGAAAATATCATGGAAGCAGCAGCTATACTTAACGGCAAAAACGGCGGTGCTGATGATTACGCACTTTCTGTTTACCCAGCAAGCCAACCATTAATGATGAAATTAACACAAAATGGTGTTATAAATAGCCTTATGGCATCTGGTGCAACTATACGCACTGCTTTTTGTGGCCCATGTTTTGGCGCTGGCGATGTACCTGCAAATGGTGCGCTTGCTATACGTCACACAACACGCAACTTCCCAAGCAGGGAGGGTTCAAAACCTGGTAATGGTCAACTTGCAGGTGTTGCATTAATGGATGCACGCAGTATTGCTGCAACAACAGCAAATGGTGGCATTTTAACACCAGCAACAGATATTGATTATAACCCAGGCGATTTAAGCTATACATTTGACGATAGCAGTTACAAAGCACGTGTTTACCAAGGTTTTGGTGATGGCAAATATGACGATATGCTAAAATTAGGGCCAAATATTAAAGATTGGCCTGAAATACAACCTTTAGGTGAACATATGCTTTTAAAAGTAGCATCATATATCACAGACCCTATCACAACAACAGATGAACTTATACCATCTGGCGAAACAAGTAGTTTCCGCTCAAACCCACTAGGCCTTGCAGAGTTTACTTTAAGCCGTAAGGACCCAGCCTATGTAGGCAGAGCAAAAGCAGTGCAAGCAATTGAAATGGCACGCAGAGCGGGCGATTTTGATGCAAGTATACTAAGCCAAATTAATAGCATAACAGGCTTTGAAACAGTAAAAGCAAGCGATTTACAACTAACTTCTACAATTTATGCTGTAAAACCTGGTGATGGCTCTGCACGTGAACAAGCTGCAAGTTGCCAACGTGTGCTTGGCGCTGGCGCAAATATAGCAGTGGAGTACGCAACAAAACGCTACCGCTCAAACCTTATTAACTGGGGCATGTTACCGTTCCAAATTGAGGGTGTAACACCTTTTGGCATTGATGATGTTATTTTTATACCAAATGCAAGAGATATTTTAAAAGGTGATATGCAAAACATTAAAGCATATGTGCTAGGCAAAACAGTAAAAGAGTTTAAGCTTTATATAGCACCGCTAACACAAGATGAGCGAGAAATATTAAAAGACGGTTGTTTGATAAATTACTATAAAAGGTAAAGTTTAAAACCCAAGTAATTGAAAAAACCATCGGTTTAAGCATAAAATTAAAACAGCTAATCGACAAAAAATTAAGTCCATTAGCTGTTTTGTTATTGTTAGATGCTTGTGGCACAAAAAAGTACTAACGAAATAGGATTTTTGTGTGTTTAAAAGAAAATTAAAAAGCCTATAGTGTTCATAGCAAAATTAGCGAAGGAATGGCAAAACCACGATGAATATATATTATTGTTTTTTTCGTTTAGGTAGTTAAATATACACCCACCAATAAATAAACCAATCAAAACTAAAAGCAAAATGCCTATGTTAAACATGCCGTCCATTATGGCTATATGGTAAACAGCAAAACTCAAAGAGCTAAATATATATGCGAATGTTCGGTGTGCTTTTTTTAACTCGTTAAAAATAAAGCCTCTAAAAAACCATTCTTCTAAAAAAGAATTGATTACAGAAACATATAAACCTATAATTATAAAATTATCTTTGTTTATACCTAAGTTATTTTCAAGTGAGCTTTGTATTGCGCTTAAATCTGCAAAACTGTTCAAAAACAAATACGTACCTACAACAACTATATAAATGCATATGCCTAGTAGTGCGCTTATCTTTAAGCCTTTTATATTAGCAGTTAAAAGCTTAAAAGGTTTAAACTCTTTGAAAAACAAGGCAAATAATAAAGGTGTACAAAAAAATATAGGTGCTTTTACAAGTGTTTTAATTAAGTATTCAGGGCGAATAATCATATCAACATATGCAATTGTTGCTATGATAGCTATTGTAAATAGTATGATTAAAACCAATTTTTTATTGTTAAGCAAGGTTTGTTTGTTTTGCATAGTAGCCTCTTTTGCTATAAAATAAATCTGATGAAAATTTTGTTCGCTTATATATCATATATATCATGTTATAACGTTCAATACAAGTCAATTAAATAAAAATTAGAAAAATCTTAGAAATATTAAAAAAAATAATAGTAAATAATAAATTAAAAATACATTTATCTGTCTGAGGTGCAGTGGCTTTTATGTCGTCACTACCTTCAATTTAAAAGGTGAAAAGTTTGAATAAAGAAAATTTAATACTATGTGAGTGGTGCGATAGACTATACG
>CAYJJL010000016.1:5574-17609 GCA_964370455.1 uncultured Faecalibacterium sp. | reverse complement strand
TCAGCACTGCCAGAGTAACAATGTAAAATGCCTTTTGGCTTATATTTTTTTAAAAGGGCATAGGTGTCTGCATGTGCCTCTCTATCATGTACAATGAGCGGTTTGTCCATCTCGATTGCCATTTTAACATGCGCCTCAAACATTGCATTTTGTGCTTCCTTTGGTATGGGCCAGTAATAGTCTAGCCCACATTCGCCAATGGCAACAACTTTTGGGTTATCGCATAAAAGCTTTAAATCATCAAGCTCTTTTTGCCAGTTTCCGCCGTAGCGTGTTATGGTTGCGCTTGCGTCATAATCGCCACATTCCTCCGCTGGGGTTAGGCTTTGTGGGTGTATGCCAATTGCCGCATAAATAAAAGGGTATTGTTTGGCAAGTTCAAGGCAGGCGTTTGCATCATCCCAACCAGTGGCTTGTTCGCAAATACCAACTACGCCTTTTTGTGGCAAACTCTGCAAAACTTCGTGCCTATCTTTATCAAAAGCAGTTGAGGTATAGTGTGAGTGTGTATCAAAAATTGGATATTGCATTATATCTCCTTAGTGGATACCACTGCCAGGTTTAACTTCATCAGGGAAGAACACAACAGATGCACCGCCATTGTCAGTGTCAGCAGCCATAACCATGCCCTCGCTAACGTATTTGCCTTTCATCATTGGGCGTGGTGCTAAGTTTGCAACGATACCAACGTTTTTGCCAATTAAATCTTCGGCTTTGTACCACTTAGCAATACCAGATAAAATTGTGCGTTCACGTTCGCCATCAAAAACAGTTAAAAGTAAAAGTTTTTTGCTTTCTTTTATATTTTCGCAGTTTTTAATTTTAGCAACACGCATTTCAACTTTAGCAAATTCGTCAAATGTTATTTCAGGCAAGTGCTCAATTTCCATTACTTCATCGGCTTGTTGTGGTGCACTTTGTGCGTTTTGTGCTAGTGCTTCAGCTTTGCGTTTTTCATCTTCCTCTTTTAATAGTGCAATTTCTTTTTCAACATCAATACGTGGGAAAAGCGCCTCGCCTTTGTGTACAGTGTAGCTGTTTTGTTTGCCGTAACTGAGCGCATCAAAAGTTATATCACCCTCATTAAGGCCAAGTTGCTCCATAAGTTTTGGTGCAGTGTTTGGTAAAAATGCGTGTAGCAAAACACCAGCATGGCGCAAAGCTTCGCATAAATGGTAAAGCACGCTTTCAAGGCGGTCGTTATTTGCTTCGTCCTTTGCAAGTATCCAAGGTGCAGTTTCATCAATGTATTTGTTTGCGCGTTGTATAAGTGCAAAAATATCCATTAAAGCTTGTGGTATAGTTAGTTTTTCCATTTCAGCGGTAACTTTATTTAAAAGCCCGTTCATCATGGTTTCAAGCTCTTTGTCGTTTTCTTCACAGCCGGCAATGTTACGCACTGTGCCACCAAAATATTTTTCGCACATTGCAACTGTACGTGAAAGCAAGTTGCCAAGGTCGTTTGCTAAATCGCTGTTAATGCGTGTTATTAGTGCCTCGTTTGTAAACATGCCGTCGTTACCAAATGGTATCTCACGCAATAAAAAGTAGCGTATGGAGTCAACACCGTAGCGGTCGCAAAGTATAACAGGGTCAACAACGTTGCCAACAGATTTTGACATTTTGCCGCCATTTAATAATAGCCAGCCATGGCCAAAAACTTGGTGTGGCAAAGGCAAATCTAGCGCCATTAGCATAGATGGCCATAATATAGTGTGGAAACGTAAAATTTCTTTACCAACCATGTGTACGCTAGCAGGCCAAAAAGTATCGTAATCGTTAAAACTTTCGTTTTCGTAGCCAAGCGCAGAAATATAGTTGGAAAGCGCATCTACCCAAACATACATTGTGTGTTTGGTGTCAAATGGTACGGGTATACCCCATTTAACAGATGTACGAGAAACACAAGTATCTTGCAAGCCTTGTTTAATAAAGGCTATCATCTCATTTTTACGGCTTTCTGGTTGAATAAACTGTGGGTTTTCCTCGTAAAGTTTTAAAAGGCGCTCTGCATATTTGCTACTTTTAAAAAAGTAAGCTTCCTCGTTAGCAACATAAACATCACGGCCACACTCAGGGCATTTGCCCTCAGCAAGCTGGCTATCTGTCCAAAAGCTTTCGCATGGTTTGCAGTAATGGCCTGAGTATTCGCCTTTATAGATATCGCCTTGTTCAAAAAGTTTTGTAAAAATCTTTTGGCAGGATTCAACATGACATTCATCGGTTGTGCGTATAAATCTATCGTAGTTTATATCCATCAACTTCCAAAGTTCTTTTATACCAGCAACAATTTCATCAACATAGGCCTGTGGTGTAACACCTTTAGCGGTTGCTTTATCTTCAATTTTTTGGCCGTGTTCATCTGTGCCAGTTAGAAACATCACGTTATAGCCTTGCATACGTTTAAAGCGTGCAAGCGCATCACATGCAACAGTTGTGTAGCTGTGGCCTATGTGCAGCTTATCGCTAGGGTAGTAAATGGGCGTGGTGATGTAGTAATTATTTTGATTCATGATTTTTCCTTTCAATCTGCACCACGAATGAAATGATACAGAAAAACGGTTTTTTGTTCGACAATTCATTATAATGCTTTTTTTATAAAATGGCAAGGGTTTTTGAGCTTTGTTATACGGAAAACAGTTTTTATTCACATTATTTTTGTATAAATATGTTTTTGTGGGAACCAAAGTGCTATTATTATGGTCTAATAGTTGTAATTACAATACTCCGTGGGGTAAAATAAAAATGTAAATGTTAAAGGAGGTTAGCAAATGGATGTAAATTTAGTTAAACGTGCAAAAAAAGGCGATGATAACGCTTTTGTTGAACTAATGGAGCAAAACAAACTAGCGTTATATAAAGCTGCAAAAGCTATTTTAAATAATGAGGAAGATATTGCAGATGCAATGCAAGAAACTTTACTTTCAGCATATAAAAACATAGGCAAGTTAAAAAACGAAAAATACTTTAAAACATGGCTAACACGTATACTTATAAATAAATGCAATGATATTATTAGTGCAAACAAAAAAACAATAAGCACAGAGTTTACTGCTGAAATTGCATATGAGGATGCTACATTAAAAGATACTACCGAGGATATTTTTTATAATGTGAGAGCAGAGTATAAAGTGGTTTTAAATTTATATTATGTATTAGAATTTTCTGTTAAAGAAATAGCGCAAATACTTAATATAAAAGAGGGGACAGTTAAATCCCGTTTATCTCGTGGGCGAGCAGTTGTAAAAAGAAATTATAATAATGAGTTAAGGGAGGCGCTTTAAATGAAAAAATTAATTAATAGTTATAGCAACGATAAAATACCAGAAATAGTTGAAGTAAAATGGCAAGATACAATGAGCTTGATAAAAAGTGGCGAGGTAAAAAAGAACCCAGTTAAAAATGAAATACCTTTTGTAATAACAAAGCTTGTCGGCGGTGTGGCAGCGTGTTTTGTTTTGCTAGTTTCAATTTCATATGCAAACCCCGTTTTTGCTGAAAGCATACCTTTTATGAGTGGCATTATTGACTTTTTAAAAGGCGATGAAATAGTAGGAAATAATGCTTACTTACAGCAAACAGAAGTGGAAGATTTTATGACTTCAGTCGATGAAACAAACCCTACTGTTAATATAGAGCAAATAGAAATTTTTGAAATTAAAGATGCTTTTTCAGATGAAAACATTTTAGTTTTTACATTAGCAATGCCACTAGTTGAAGAGTTTAAAAACGCAAATAATGTTAATGCTAGTTTAGACATTTATATTAATGATGTTATTGTAAATGAACAATCGTTCGCATATTTAACAAATACTGGCGGTGGTTTTGTTGGTTTGGTTGATGTTGCGATAACAGATTATATAGACGATATTGATAATTATGATTTAAAAGTTAATGTAAATAAATTATCCGCCATAGATGAATCAGTAGCATATGAAAGTAGCTATGGTGCTTTACTTGAAGAAGGCAAAACTCAAGAAGCGGCAGCATATGCAGAACAATTAGAAAATTTAAATGAAAGAGAAAAGCACGAATTAACATACAGTTACAAGCAGATAGAAGTTGAAATTGATGATATGCAGTTTGTGGCAAATGTAAAAATAGGTCTAGAGCAAACAACTGCGTATGCGCCTAATTTTAGCTCAAACGGCTGTGAGATCAAAAGCGTTGTAACATCACCAGTTAATACCTATGTTGAGTACACTATGGCAGAAAATACGTATTTGCAAATAACAGATGATTTAGGCAACGAAATTTCACGCTTAGTGCCAAAACAAAATAGCGAGATATACCACCCATTAGTTGAGGGCACGGCACAGCTTTATTTTGAATTTGTTAGCATGAACGATGTAACAAAAAACATTGCTGAGTTTACGTTGGATATTGAAACTGGCTATATAACACAAGAAATGCACGATTTTAATGATGTTTATAATTCAAATAATAATGCGCAAGTAGTAGAAACAGCAAAGCTACCAGATTTAGGCATACCTGATTATTTTGAAAACCGTTTTGAAGATGATGTTATTGTAGAATTTGGCGAAACAGTTTTGATAGATAGTTATATGGGTACAGGGCAACACGAAGTTACGCTTTCTAACTTGCAAATTTTTGATAGTTTAAGCGATTTTGGTATAACACCAGAACAAACATCATTTGCCGACCATGATGTATACGAAGGCGAAAAATTTGTTACAGTAGATGTGCATGTTAAAAATATAAATGCAACAGGTATTGCTTACGAGGGTGTTGGTGCAAATACTTTTGGCGTGCAAGATTTTGTAAAAGCACAATATAGGTTTACGGGTGAAATGGATGCTAATTACTATGAGGAGATACAATATAACAGCCTAGCTGGCAATACCGCAAAAGGGTATTACATGGTTGATATGCCTGAAAATTGCGAGCAAACATTAACTATAGGCTTTTTCTTTGATACGCAGGCGCTAGAAAAAGGCGAAATACAATTTGCGTATGAAATGTATGATGAAGATATTGGTGAATATAACACAATAGTAAATGTGCCACAAAGTTTGATAAATATTGATTAATAGTTAAAATACCCCTACCACGTAAAAGCTTTGATTATATTGCTTTTATGTGGTGGGGATTATGTGTGATTTTTTATAACTTAGCTGTTTATTTATGCAATAAAAAAACCATGCCGACAGGTCTTTAAGCTGTCAGCATGGTTCTAACTATTTTTTCGGACTCATAGCCTCTTATTGTACCTCGTTTCTCATTCTAATGATAATCTCGAATTTGTCTTTATCGAGTGATATTTACATTAACCCTAGTGCTGGTAAAGACAGCTCATTAAAATGGATTTTTTAGGTTTGCTTTGAGTTTTCTATATTCAATTTATTGGGGAAATGTCAACGATTTTGACATTTAAAATACTAGTACATCGGGGCAACCCTTTCTTAAGTTTCAAGTAAATGTCGGACTGTTAGGATTTAGCATCAATAATCCACTCATTTCTTCCTAAATTCTGCAAAAAAGACTAAGCCTTTTTGAGTAACATTTATACGGAAAGAGATTTGCTGCCAAAATTTAATCAGTACATTGGTCTAACCCTTTCAACTCTTAAATGAATGTCGGATCATTAGGTATAATCATAAAAATCCACTCATTTCTTTTTAAATTAGAACCTTTCACGTTCTTTATGAGTTGCGATGTTTCTAAAAAGAGATATTTAATCGAGAACTAAACTAGTACATTGGCGTAACCCTCTCTAACTTTAAGTGAATGTCGGACTATTGGGATTGATCATTTAAATCCACTCATTTCTTCTTAAATTAAAGCGTTTTCACACTTTTTGTGAGTTGCGATGTATATTCCTTAAGAGGTAATACCCTCTAAGAAGCTAAATTGTACATTGGCGTAACCCTCATTTATTCATTGCGAACGTAGAAGCGGTTTTTTAAAATCATAAAAGACATCAACTCGTATCAATATAATCAAAACAAATATCTGTCGGGTGTGTTGCAGGCTTGTTAAAATAACTGCTTATTCGCTTTTTTAAAGCTACTTTACTTTTTAAATTATCGGGTTACAACCCGTGATGTTAAGTGCTTATTAAGTGAAGTCAGCGTATTCCAATGTCCTGCCGAAGTTTTCTGGTTCCATATCAATCATAATTGGTCTACGCTCCTTTCTGGTGAACCTTCATTTATCGGTTCGTCTCTCACCACGTTTTAATAAGCGGTTTCTCTTATCTATTTGTGGTGGTGTGTTGCTATGGCTAAAGTATAGCATAGCAAGTAAGCTTTTGTCTATTGGCAATTTCAACAAACATTTATAGTCAAATTGTGTACAAATAACTTTCAGTGTGGAAAGAAATTGAGCAAGTTGCCGATTGGTGTCGATAACTTGCTCAATTGTTTTTCAAATAGTTTATATGTTAGTCTTAAAGATTTTTGTTTTTTGTGGCCTTTAATCTTGCTTGTTTTCTAAGTTATACATAACTAAACACTCGCGTTTATCCAAAGCACCAAGGCTATAGTAGTTTCTGCCAATGGTATCCATCTGTGTAAAATGTACACGGCGGTTATGGTGGCAAGGTGCATCGGTTATAGTTTGTATTGTTTTTTTACGTATTGGTTTATCAACATGGTACGAATCCCAAAATAAGCAATACTCGCCGTCAATACCTGTTAGCAAAATGTAATGGTCAACATCATAAGCACAGCGCACAACAGCAACAGCGCCACTATTAAGGGCGCAAATAAGTTTGCTGTTTTCAATAAAATTAACATCGCTTGGCGGTAAATGGCTGCACGTAATCGGAAAGCCTGTGCGCTCGTGATAGGCGTTAAACCAACTTGCTATAAATTCAATAGCAGCGGCACTTGTACCCTTTGCACCAGAGTGCCCACGCCCAATACATGCATCTAGTGTGTATTTATGTATAGTTTGCATCATGCAAGGTGGGATTTTTTTGCGGTCAAAAAGCACTGCTAATGCATTGCGCAAAGTTGCTGTACCGCAATCGTATTCAGAAATTTGGTAGTTAAGTGGGGTAGGCATATTTCGTACTTCCTTTGTGCTTGTTATTTAAAAACATTAATTAACCATTTATTAGGTTGCAAAGAGTATTTTACGATTTTTTTGTAGATTTGTCAAGAATTTTGCAAACAAAATGTATAGTTATACTTAACTTTCACGAAATGCATAAAATCTGCTAAAAACATTGACAAAAAGGTGTTTTTATCTTATAATAGTTTAACGTTTATAAGCGAAAAAAGCTTAAAAATGTTTTGAAAACCAGTGCATATATAATGATATAAAATTATAGCAGGTTTGTAGAAAAAATCTGTTTTTTATGCACATAAACTAGGAGTAAAACAAATGAAAAAAATTTCACGTCGTAATTTTATACAAGGTTTGGGTTTAGCAGCAACTGCTACCATGTTAAGCGCATGTGGCGCAACAAGTAGCTCAACTGCTAGCTCTAGCACAGCTGAAAGCACAGCCACTTCAAGCGAGGCTACACAAACAGTATCACCTGATGTTATAAACATAGGTAGTACAGCAACTTTAGGTAGCGTAAACCCACTATTAATTGACGCAACTTGGATGAACATGTATGCAATGACATTAATGTACAATCCACTTGTAGCACTTGATGAAAACGCAGAGTTCCAATACATGCTTTGCGATGATATCTCAACAGAAGATAACACAACTTATACTTTGCATATTAACGATGCAGCAACTTGGAGCGATGGCACAGCAATCACAAGCGAGGATATCAAATATTCAATGACAATGCTTGCAAGCTCATTAGTTGGCAATGTTACAATGATGCTTGGCGCACTTGTTGGTACAGATGATGCTACTGGCTACCGCCCAGAAGGTGTTGATGAACTAGAGGGTGTACAAATAGTTGATGAAAAAACTGTTACTTTTACATTTAAAAACCCAATCAATCGCACAAGCTTTTTAACAAGCTATGCTATGTATATTTTTCCATTACCAGCACACGTTATTAAAGATATACCAGAAGAAAACCTTTCAACAGATGCATGGTTTACAGCGCCAACTGTTATCTCTGGCCCTTACAATGTAACTGAAATTGATAACAGCCACTACGTAACTTACGTTGCTAACGAAAACTACTGGCAAGGCGCACCTAGCATCAAAAACCTAAACATTAAAATTGTTGCACCTGCACAGCTATTAAGTGGCCTTACAAGTGGCGAAATTGATGTTGTCCCACCATTACTAGGTGCTATCAACCAAACTGATTACGAAAGCGTACTTGCACTTGAAAACGTTACTGCTGAATATGGTGATGCATTTGCTGTTGAAAGCTTGTTCTTTAACTGCAACACAGTGCCAGAGGTGGAAATACGCCAAGCTATGTTATACGCTTTAGATAGACAAATGATAGTTGATGGCTTACTTGGTGGCGAGGCTGATATCATTGATGGTTTTGCTGTTAAAGCAGGCCCATATTACAGCGATTTAACACCTATCGCTTACGATGAAGCAAAAGCTAAAGAGCTAGTAGCAACAGCTACTGCAAACGGCTGGGATAGCACAAAAACATATGAGTTCTACCTAAATAACGGTGGCGAAACATTGGTAAATGCAAGTAACATCTTGCAAGCACAATGGGCAGCTGTTGGTATCAACGTTAACCTAAACATTGTTGATTTAGATACACTAATGACACTTTGCGTAGAAGGCGGCGGCGATTTATACGGCGTACAATATACATACCCACCAATGGACCCAGCACAAGTTGATATTTCTTGGGTACTTGATTACTGGTGCTTCTATGATTCAGCAATAGTTAAAGATGCACTTGCTACAATATGGGCAAGTGGCGACGCTGCTGTTTATAAAGAGCAACTAGCAATTATCGATAAAGACGTACAAGAAAACGTGCCTTTAATCTCACTATACGTAAACGGCCCTCTAGGTGCAGTTGCAAACCGTGTACAAGGCGTTAAAAACGATATGTACGGCACTTTAAACGATGTTCACACATGGACTATTGTTTAATTAAAATTTAAGTAAATTAAAAAACAACCACAGTAGATACTTTCTTGAAAGATAGTTTTGCTGTGGTTGTTTAGCACTTAGGAGAACAAATGTTATATGCACTGTAAAAAGTGTTAGGATAATATTTGTTAGCTTAATAGTAAAGAAATGGGAAAATGCCTTGGAACATCTATTAGAGGTTAAAAATTTAGAAACCACCTTTACGGGGGATTTTGGCGCAGCGGCGGCGGTGGACCATATAAGCTACCATGTTGACGCAGGCGAAACACTTTGTATAGTTGGCGAAAGCGGCTGTGGAAAAAGCGTTTCGAGCCTTTCTTTGTTGCGCTTACTTGCACGCAATGGCTTTGTTACAGATGGCGAAGCTTTATTTGAGGGCAAGGATTTACTGCAAATGTCAGATAAAGAGTTAGATACAATACGTGGCGGAAAATTAAGCATGATTTTCCAAGATGCTTTATCTAGTTTGAACCCAGTTTTCAATGTTGGTAATCAAATTGTTGAAAGTGTGCGTGCGCACAGTAAAATGTCTAAGAAAGAAGCATTTGTCCGTGCGGAAGAATTGCTACAAAAAGTTGGCATTGCAGATGCACGTAAGGTATTAAAAAAATACCCACATACGCTTTCTGGTGGGCAACGTCAGCGTGTTATGATAGCGCTCACACTTGCGGCAGACCCTAAGCTTTTAATAGCTGATGAGCCAACAACAGCGCTAGATGTAACTATTCAAGCACAAATTATGGCTTTGCTTAAAAAACTACAAGCAGAAAACGGCATGAGCTTAATATTAATTACACATGATATAGGCCTTGTTGCACAAATGGCGGATAGAGTTATTGTTATGTATGCAGGGCAAATTGTAGAGGAGGGCGAGGTTAAGGCTATTTTTAAAAAGCCAGCTCACCCTTATACTCGTGCGCTTTTACGTTCTGTGCCGGATTTGCCTGATAATGGTGGCAGAAGGCTGGAATCCATAAAAGGTGTAGTGCCTGAATATTACCAACAAATAACAGGTTGCCGTTTTGCATCACGATGTCCATATGTTGCAAAAAATTGTGAAGAACCACAGAGCATGCGCACTGTTGGCAATGCACATTTTGCACGCTGTAATATAGCGAGGGAGGGCGAAATTTATGAATAAAGAAACCCTCATTAAAGTTGAAAACTTAACGAAATATTATCCGGTTAAAAGTGGCTTTTTTGGCAATAACAAAGAGAGTGTACACGCTGTTGAAAACGTTAGCTTTGAAATTGCAAAAGGTACAACACTAGGCTTAGTAGGTGAGAGCGGTTGCGGTAAAAGCACAATAGGCCGCCAATTAGTAGGGCTTGAAAAACCAACAAGTGGACGCATTTTATACCGCGGGCAAGATTTAAACGCTTTATCCATGCGTGAAATGTCAGCGGTGCGCACACGTTTGCAAATGGTGTTTCAGGATAGTTATTCGTCACTTAACCCACGCAAGCATATTTATGAAATTTTGGCGCAACCTATGCTTTACCATGAGCTTGCAACAAAGGCGACAATTAGCACAGAGGTTGATAAACTTTTAGAGCTTGTTGGCTTGCCAAAAAGTGCAAAAGGCCGCTACCCACACGAGTTTTCTGGCGGGCAACGCCAGCGCATAGGCATAGCACGTGCACTTAGCCTAAAGCCAGAAATAATAGTGTGTGATGAGCCTGTTTCTGCGCTAGATGTTTCGATACAAGCACAAATTTTAAATTTATTTTGGGATATACAAGAACAACTAGGCATAGCTTATTTGTTTATAGGGCATGGGTTGGCGGCTGTTAACTATGTTTCAGACCGCATTGCCGTTATGTACTTAGGGCAAATTGTAGAAATTGCCGATGCTGATGAAATTTTTCGCAACCCTGTGCACCCTTATACAAAGGCGCTTTGTAACGCTGCACCCTCACCAGACCCTGAAAAACCATTTGAGAAAAAACTGTTGTTAAAGGGTGAGGTAGGCAGTGCAATAAAACCGCCAGAGGGGTGTCATTTTGCACCACGTTGCCCTATGGCAAAGCCAGAATGTTCGCTTGCTTGCCCTGTTTTAGCACCAGTGGCAAAAGGGAGCGATCATCTTGTTGCATGTCCATATATGTGCGAATTATAGAAAGGGGGCATAGCTTTGTTTAAATATATTATTAAACGTATTTTAGTTGCTATACCTGTGCTTTTTGGCATAACTATTATAGATTATGCCTTGTGTAGCATGGCTGGCTCGCCACTTGCTATGATGTATACAGCACGTAGCTCTGTGGAAGCACTTGCCCAAAAAGAGGCAGAACTAGGGCTTGACCAACCTGTTATAGTACAGTATTTTTTATGGCTTGGTGAACTTTTAAGTGGTAACTTTGGCACGAGCTATAAAACGTATCAACCAGTTTTGGATATGATAG
Organism: uncultured Faecalibacterium sp.; assembly: GCA_964370455.1. Classification (GTDB taxonomy): domain Bacteria; phylum Bacillota; class Clostridia; order Oscillospirales; family Ruminococcaceae; genus Faecalibacterium. Next base: position 6,191 of record CAYJJL010000016.1, on the reverse strand, counting down.
CGCAAAACGTTGGCCCTACACTTTTATTAATGGGTGTTAGTATGATAGTTGGTTTGTTAATAAGCTTACCAGCTGGTATTTATAGTGCAACACATCAATACTCAAAAGCTGATTATGGCTTGGTCGGTTTTTCGTTTTTAGCCTCAAGCATACCTAGCTTTTTTATGGCTTTGTTATTTATTTTTATCTTTACAATACAAGCTGGTGCTTTGCCATCTTCTGGCATGACAACTCTCGGCACAGAGGGCGGTTTTTGGGATGTTGTACAGCATATGATTATGCCTGTTTTGGTGCTTTCAATAGGTACAGCAGGTGCAAACATACGTTATTTTCGCAGTGCAATGCTCGAAATTTTGCAAAAAGATTATCTGCGCACAGCAAAATCAAAAGGTATAGGCAATTTTGCTGTTATAAATAAACACGCTTTGCGCAATGCTTTATTAACTGTAATAACAGTTATTGGCATGCAGTTGCCTATGCTATTTGGCGGTGCTGTTATAGTGGAGCAAGTTTTTAGCTGGCCTGGTTTAGGTTTAATGACTATGAACGCAATAAACGCTAAGGATTACCCTGTTATAATGGGTGTTTGCTTGTTTTCTGCAATAGTGGTTTTGCTG
>CAYJJL010000016.1:0-5564 GCA_964370455.1 uncultured Faecalibacterium sp. | reverse complement strand
ATAACTGATATTTTGTACGCAGTTGCCGACCCAACTATACAACTTTCGTAAATGCAAAGGTGTTTAGTGTTTATATGCGCTAAATGCGAGATATGCACTTAAACTGAAAATTGAGAATTAAAGTGAGAATTTAAAATTATGTTTCACACACGTAAATCAATACGTGCTGAGGCTTTAAAAGCTACAGCACGTGCAAAAGCAGCGGCAGAAAAAACAAAACGCCTTGGCGTTGTTCCCGATACTGAAAGTTATATGCAAACTATATGGCGACGTTTTCGTCGGCATAGGCTTGCTATGTTTAGCGCTGTTATTTTAATTATAGTTGCTGGTGCGGCAATTTTAGCACCTTTAATAGCACCATATGAGCCTACACAAATAACACCAAATTTTTCAGCACCACCAAGTGCTGAACACTGGCTAGGCACAGATGCCGTTGGACGAGATGTTTTTACACGTTTGTTATACGCAACACGTGTTAGCTTATTAGTAGGCTTTTTAACTGCATTTGTTTCAACAGTGGTAGGTGTTTTGCTTGGGTTGATATCTGGTTATTTTGGCGGCATTGTAGATATGATTATCATGCGTGTTACAGATATGGTAATGAGCTTCCCTTATATATTACTTGTATTAGTGGCGGCGTCTATATTTAAACCTGGTATGTGGTCTATTATATTAATTTTAAGTTTTGTCGATTGGCCTGGTGTTGCTCGCCTTGTTAGGGGCAATGTTTTAAGCCTACGTGAAACAAACTTTATAAAAGGCAATATAGTTGCAGGTATGCCAAAAAGTCATATTTTATTTAGCGAAATTTTACCAAACACGCTTGCACCAGTTTTGGTGTATGCAACAAGTGTTATGGCTATAACTATTTTAGATGAAGCGGCACTTTCGTACATAGGTTTAGGTGTGCGCCAACCTGATGCCTCTTTGGGCAACATGCTAAATGGTGCACAAAGCTTAACTATATTAACTGAAAAGCCTTGGCTTTGGGTTCCACCAGGTGTTGTGCTGATTTTACTAGTTGTAGCTATAAATTTTATAGGCGATGCCTTGCGAGATGCTGTTGACCCAACTACAACTTAATATACTTAACGGTTAAAATTTTTAATTGGAAAGGGCTATATATGAAAACACCCGTTTTGCATACACAAAGAGTAACACTAAGACCTTTACTGCGCAAAGATGCTAAACAAGTTTTTAATAACTGGACATCTGACGATGATGTTTCAAAATATGTGCGCTGGAACACACATTGCACTATTGAAGAAACAGAGGAATGGCTAACCATGGAAGAAGAAATGGTTGATGGTGGCAATTATAATTTTGGCTTTGTGTTAAAAGAAAATGGCTTGCTTTTTGGCTCTGGCGGTTTACATTATTGCAAAGAGCACGAATGTTATGAACTAGGCTATAATATAATGAAAAACCAGTGGGGCAAAGGCCTTACTACTGAGATAGCAAAACGAGTGTTGGAGTTTGCAAGGGATGATTTAAAAGTAAGCAAAATTTATGTTTGCCATGCTGTTGAAAATATAGCATCTGAAAAAATCATTAAAAAATTAGGTTTTGAGTTTTATGAAAATAGCTCGTATCAAAGTTTTGATGGGTTAAAACAATTTAACTCTAAAACATATTTTTTAGAACTTTAATATTTAATTTAATAAAGCGCATATGCAAGCTAATAATAGCTCGTATATGCGCTTTTTATATTGAAAAATAATGCAGTTAATGTTAATTATCCTTGTTATCGTTTGTTCGGGTTGCCTCTTTTTGCAATAGCTTATCAGTGATGATAGAAATATTTTCTGCGATTTGATAGTTATCAACAAGTGTGCTTTCTTGCATGCCGTCGTATGCTTTTTCACCACGGAAAGCAATTTTTAATAATATAGGTGTTATAACAGCACAAAAAATAACTAAAATTACAATAGGGCCAAAAAACTTCTCAGGTAGCACACCTAAGGCCATGCCTTTATTAGCTGCTATAAGTGCAACCTCGCCACGGCAAGCCATGCCTAAACCTATTTGCACAGATTGTCTTGTGGTAAATTTGCACGCTTTACCACCAAAGCCACAGCCTATTAGTTTTGAAAGCACACCTACAACTATAAGCAATACCGTAAACAATATTAATTGCAAATCCATGGAGGGTAGCTCTATCTCTATACCTATATTTGCAAAAAATATAGGAGAAAATACAATGTATGATAAACGCGAAAAATTACCCTCTATATATTTCCGTTTAGCTGTGGTGGATATTATTAAACCAGCCGCAAATGCGCCTATTATATCTGCAACGCCAAACCAAACCTCGGCAGACCAAGCCATAAAAAGGCAAAGTGCAAAGGCTAAAACAGGGTAGCGGTGCAAATTTTTGCCACCATCTCTTTGCTGAAACCAGTTGGATGCTTTTACGTAGATAAAGCCTATGGCACCAGCAAAAACAAAAAATAAAACTATTTTTAATAAAACAATAACTATATTTACGTTTTCGCCAGTTAGGCTAGTAACTACAGTTAAGCAAACAAGGCCTAGTACATCATCTATAAGTGCAGCAGCAAGTATGGTGTTACCAACTTTTGTGGATAGTTTACCCATCTCTTTTAAAGCTTCAACAGTAATGCTAACAGATGTTGCAGTTAAAAAAACGCCTATAAAAATATTTTCAAGCATGATTCCGCCTGGGTTAAAAAACCAAGCCAAACTAGCACCAGATACAAGCGGAACAGTAACACCAAGCAAAGCCACTAAAAAGCCAGCTTTGCCAGATTGCTTAAGGTCGCTAATACTTGTTTCCATACCAGCGCTAAACATAATAACTATAACGCCAAGCTCTGCAAGCATAACTAAAAATTCATTTGGCTGTAGCCAGCCTAGGCACGCAGGGCCAAGTAATAAACCAGCCAGCAATGCACCAACAACTTGCGGCATGTGCATTTTGCCTGTTAAAAGACCAAGTAATTTTGTCGAAATTAATATAACGGCGATTACAAGTAGATAGGTGTAAGACATAATAGGCTCCCCTCTAAACTGTTTTAACGCATACATAAACTTTCCAAAAGAGATTATACACCTGTTATTAAAAAAAAGCAAATGCATTTAATATTTAATTGAAGTAAATATTAAATGCATTTTTTTATTAAATATAATTTATTTTTTAAAGTATTTCCTTGGTTGCGATTATATTAACACCTGTATTTGCGACATTTGCTTTTATAATATCACCTATATGCACAGGTGCTTTTATGCTAATAGATTTTAATTCTTTTACAATTTCAAAAATTTTTTCTTTGGGTATATCTTGCTCAGTTTTGCACGAAACCATAACTTCGCCACTTGTACTGTTTTCTACACGCACAATGCTAGTTACTATGCGTGTAGGCGCAGTTAGCTCTTTTTCGGCATATATTTTACCCCTTGGGCAAGTGTTGCCAGTTACGTTTTGCACAGAGCCATCCTCGCCCATAGTTATGGTTAAAGGGCAACCAATAGGGCAACTAATGCATATTAAATGCTTAATATTTGCAGTGCTGTTTGCGCTCATAGTCAAACCTCCTCTATGCGTATTATAATTTGCTCAAGTTCTGGGCAGGTTTCAAACATTTGGCGTGTTAGTACAATTTCCTCCATTTCGCCTGGTGCCATAATAGGGCGTTTGCGGTGCAAAACACGTTGGTTGCCAAAATAAACATTTATAAATTTATTGCGCATAACTGCACCTACCCTAAAACGCACAGTTAGTTTTGCAGGCATATGCTCTGGCGAGATTGTCGCTGGCACTGTATAACGTGGCCCACCCTCACAAATAAAACCAATTTCTTTGCGTATTTGTGCAGTGCTACCATTTTGTGCATATAATGCGGCTGCTTTACCAGCGGCGGCGGCCTCCTCGCTAACAAAATCTACAAGATCATGTACGTGTAATACGTTGCCAGCAGCAAAAACGCCTGCTATATTTGTTTCAAGGCTTTCGTTAACAATTGGCCCACTGGTAATGTTGTTCATATCAACACCCATGCCAAGGCTAAGTTCGTTTTCAGGTATTAATCCGCACGAAAGTAGCAAGGTATCGCAATCAAAATATTCTTCTGTACCTTTTATAGGTTTTAATTTTTCATCAACTTCGGCTATTGTCACGCCAGTTAGGCGCTCTTTACCATGCACTTCAACCACTGTATGGCTAAGTTTTAGCGGTATATCAAAATCATCTAAACATTGCACAATGTTGCGTTTTAAACCGCCAGAATATGGCATAAGCTCTGCCACACAAAGCACTTTTGCGCCCTCTAGCGTCATGCGCCTTGCCATAATTAAACCTATATCGCCACTGCCTAAAATCACTACTCTACGCCCTGGCATAAGCCCCTCAATATTAACAAGGCGCTGTGCTGTACCAGCGGAGTACACGCCAGCAGGGCGATGACCAGGTATGTTAAGTGCGCCACGGCTACGCTCACGGCAACCCATAGCAAGCACAATAGCTTTTGCTTTAATTTCAAACAAGCCATCTTTGCTATTCATGGCGGTAATAATTTTATCGTTAGTTATATCCAAAACAATGGTGGAAAGTTTAAAGGGTATTTCTCGTTTTATAAGTTCTTTTTCATAGCGTGCAGCATACTCAGGGCCAGTTAATTCTTCCTTAAAAGTATGCAAGCCAAAACCATTATGTATACACTGGTTTAATATACCGCCAAGGCGCACGTCACGCTCTAGCACTAGTATGCTTTTTGCGCCCTCATCATATGCCGCAATAGCAGCTGCAAGGCCAGCAGGGCCACCGCCTATGATAACAACATCAATATTTTTCATATGCGTCCCCCTTTACCAATTATCTTTAACAGTGCCAACAATGTAATTTGATTTACCACCGCTTTTTGTAACTTCGGCCATGCTAATGTTTAGCTCTTTGGCTAAAATTTGCATTAAGCGTGGGCTACAAAAACCACCATGGCAACGCCCCATTTGTGCACGTGTGCGGCGTTTTATTGCATCTAGGTTGCGCGCGCCTAGTGGGCGGCGTATAGCGTCAATAATTTCGCCCTCGGTTACTTGCTCACAGCGGCAAACAATTGCACCATAGCTTGGCTCTTTTTTTATTAGTTCAGCATATTTTGCACGTGTTAGTGTTTTAGGGTCTAGTATGCCTTTGCGTGTGGCAATAAAGTTTGCTTTTTTATCTAAACATAATTTTGCGCTTATTAAATCTGCAATTTCTATACCTATGGCAGGGGCGGAGGTTAAACCAGGGGATTCAATACCAGCGCAGTTAAAAAAACCTTCAGCGCCTTTAACTTCGCCCAAAATAAATTCGTGGTTATCCTCATGCGCACGCAAGCCAGAAAAACTAGTTATAACTTGGCGCATAGGTATGTTTTTAACGGTGTTACCAGCCTTTGCTATAAGCTCGTTTAAGCCCTCTGCAGTTGTGTTTGTAGCTTCTTTATCATTTATATCAATAGCAGTAGGGCCTACTAATAAGTTGCCGTGTACAGTTGGTGTTACTAAAAGGCCTTTGCCAAATTTAGTTGGTAATTGAAATATTGTTGCGCTAACATGCGTAC
>CAYJJL010000015.1:0-17963 GCA_964370455.1 uncultured Faecalibacterium sp. | reverse complement strand
CTTGGTACAGGCAATTAATATTTCCTAACTATAAAAAAATGTTTGCACCTATAAAATCGGCAGGCAAAAAATAATATTTACATGCGATGGCGATTATACAGAGTTTATCGATGATGTTGCAGATTGTGGCGTTAGTGGTTTTGTTATGGAACCAACAACTAACATGGAATACATTGCTGAAAAATACGGTAAAACCCCCACGTTTATAGGCAATGCAGATACACGCATTTTGCTTTCAGGCACAAAAGAGGATATTTATGCAGAAGTTAAACGTTGCATGGATATAGGCAAAAAATGCCCTGGATTTTTTATGGCTGTTGGTAACCACATACCATCTAATACACCAGTTGATAACTGCTTATATTACAACGATGCATTTGAAAAAATGCGTCGCAGATAATATTAGTTAACCCTTAATAGCTGATATTATCCTTTGTTGAGTGCTGTTGCGCTTGCATTTTTGAAGTAGCATAAACATAGGCGATACAATTTTTGTTATCGCTTATTATGCTCTTTTTAAATGTAATTGTGCAACAGCTTTTTTGTTTAATACAGTAACACAAAAAAAGGAGAAACAATGCTAATAGGTGCAAATCCACACGGTGGAGATATTTATAACAATAAAGTAAAATATGATTTTTCGGCTAATGTTTCGCCATTGGGCACACCGCTAAAAGTGCAAAGTGCATTGCAAAACACAAATGTGTTAGCATACCCAGACCCATACTGCACAGCTTTGCGAGCTGCCCTTGCAAATGAGCATAAAACAAAAGCTGAAAATATTTTTTGCGGTAATGGCGCAGCTGAAATTATTTTTACATATGCATTAGCACTAAAACCTAAAACTGCACTTGTTGTAACACCTACTTTTTGTGAGTACGAAAAAGCACTTGCAACTGTGGGTACAAAGGTTGAGCATTATGAACTAAGCGTAGAAGATAATTTTGCGCTTACTGATGATTTTTTAAATAGCATAACAATAAATACGGATACTGTTTTTTTGTGTAACCCAAATAACCCTACAGGTATTTGTTACGATGATAAAATAATTGCAAAAATTATTAGGCGCTGTGAGCAAACAAAAACCATTTTGTTTTTAGATGAGTGCTTTTATGATTTTACAGGTTTTAATAATTCGGCTGTAAATAATTTAAGCGAGTGGGTTTGTGTTTTAAAAGCTTTTACAAAAATGTATGGTATGGCTGGTGTGCGTTTAGGTTATTTGATGACAGAAAATTACGCATTAATGCAAAAAATGTCAGATTGCGTACAAACTTGGAATGTTTCCACACTAGCGCAAAATGCAGGGCTTAGTGCGCTTGACTGTCAAGAACATAAAAAAACAACACAAGAACTTGTTAAAAAGGAACGTGATTATTTACAAAGCGAACTTGAAAAACTTAATATAAAATATATACCTTCAAGCGTTAACTTTATATTGTTACAATGCGAAATAAACTTGCATAAAGAGCTATTAAAACAGCAAATTTTAATAAGGCCTTGCGCAAACTTTAAGGGTTTAAATACTAATTATTATAGGATAGCAGTTAAAAGCCACAAAGAAAACACAGCACTTATAACTGCAATTAAAGCTGTGCTAAATCAGCACGAAAACAAATAATGCAACTAAAGGAGAGTTTCATGGCGGCAAAAGCAATAATGATACAAGGCACTATGTCTAATGCTGGTAAAAGTTTATTTGCAGCAGCACTATGCCGTATTTTTACGGAAGATGGATATAATGTTGCACCTTTTAAATCTCAAAATATGGCACTAAACTCTTTTATAACTAAGGATGGTTTTGAAATGGGGCGTGCACAAGTTGTGCAAGCCGAGGCTGCAAAAAAAGCACCAGATGTACGCATGAACCCAATTTTGCTAAAACCTACAACGGATGTAGGCTCGCAAGTTATTGTTAACGGTAAAGCGATAGGCAACATGAAAGCCGCTGAATACTTTACGGTGAAAAAGCAGTTGATGTCAAAAGTTTTGGAGGCATATAATAGCCTAGCCGCTGAAAATGATATTATTGTTATTGAGGGGGCAGGTAGCCCAGCTGAAATTAATTTAAAAGATGATGATATAGTTAACATGGGCATGGCAAAAGCGGTAGATGCGCCAGTTTTGCTAATTGGAGATATTGATAGGGGCGGTGTTTTTGCCCAACTTTACGGTACTATCGCACTGCTTGATGACAGCGAGCGTGAGCGCATAAAAGGGTTAGTTATAAATAAATTTCGTGGGGATGCAAACATTTTAAAACCAGGGCTTGATATGTTTGAGGAGCGTATTTCAGATATAGGCAAATTTCCGTTTATGGGTGTTGTGCCTTATTTGTATGTTGATATTGATGATGAAGATAGCCTAAGCGAACGTTTAGTAAATAAAAGCACGCAAAAACTTATTGATATTGCGGTTATTAAATTGCCAAAACTTTCAAATTTTACGGATTTAAATCCGTTTGAACGCTATGAAAATGTATCTTTGCGTTATGTTTCGCACGCACATGAAATAAAAAACGCAGATATGATTATTATACCAGGCACAAAAAGTAGTATTTCTGATTTATATTGGTTAAGGCAAAACGGCATTGAAGCAGAGATTAAAAAAGCAGTTAATGCTGGTGCTGTTGTATTTGGCGTTTGCGGTGGTTTTCAGATTTTAGGTAAAACCATTGCTGACCCTAATGGCATTGAAGGTGGCGGAACAGTAACAGGCATGGAGCTATTAGATATTGATACAATATTTGAAACTGAAAAAACTACGACACAAGCAACAGGGGATATATCTAAACTAACAGGCACTTTACAAAAACTAAACGCCTTACCATACAAAGGCTACGAAATACACATGGGTGTTAGCGGTGAGCATGGCGCAGTTGTTAATAAAGGTGAGGTTTACGGCACTTATATACATGGTATTTTTGATGAAAGTAACATAGTACCAACTATTATAGAGTGTTTGTGCTGTAAAAAAGGCGTTGATATAGGCAAAGTTGAAACTTTTGATGTTGATGCGTATAAAGAAGAACAATATACTAAACTTGCACAGCAAGTGCGCAATAGCCTTGACATGAAAAGCATATATGATATATTGGATTTATGAAAATAAATTGTTTTTTAGTTTAACGCAAAACATAAGGGATAAAACATGAAATATATCGTTTTACTTTGTGATGGTATGGCTGATGAGCCTTTGCAAAGTTTAGGTGGCAAAACCCCGTTAGAAAAAGCAAATGCACCATGTATGGATATGCTTGCAAGTGGTGGCGTTTTGGGTATGGTGCAAACAGTGCCTGAAAGTTTACCACCAGCAAGTGATGTTGCAAACCTTGAGGTGCTCGGCTACGATGCTAAAAAATATTATACAGGGCGTGCACCATTAGAGGCGCTAAGCATGGGTGTGCCATTGCGTAGTGGTGATGTTGCTGTGCGCTGTAACCTTGTTACAATTAGCGATGATGAAAGCATTTTTGAAAACAAACGAATGTTAGACCATAGCGCCGGTGCCATTAGCACAGCACAAGCAAAAGAGCTTATTTTAGCACTACAACAAGCATTAAGTAGCGAGGTTTTCAGTTTTTTTGCTGGTTTATCATACCGCCACTGTATGCTGTGGCACCACGGAAACTTAAACAGCAAGCACACACCACCGCATGATATATTGGGAGAAAAAATATGCAATTTTTTACCAGTTGAGCATGAAATTTTAACTTTAATAAAACGCAGTTATGATGTTTTAAATGAGCACCCTATAAATATAACACGCCAAAAACAAGGGTTAAACAAAGCAAATTGTATATGGTTGTGGGGCGAGGGGGTAAAACCTAACTTGCCTAGTTTTAAAGAAAAAACAGGTTTAAACGGAGTAATGGTTTCAGCGGTGGATTTATTAAAAGGAATTGCAGTTAGTGCAAAAATGCAAGTGCTTGATGTTAAAGGTGCAACAGGCACAAAATATACAGATTACACCGCAAAGGCAAATGCGGCGCTAACAGCACTTAAAAAAGGTGTAGATTTTGTTTACATACACGTTGAAGCACCAGATGAGTGTGGGCATGAGGGCGATGTTAAAGGTAAAATAAAAACTATAGAGGATATAGATAAAAAACTATTATCACCTTTATTGAGCGGAATGAAAAGCATGGGTGAGCCATATAAAATATTACTGACGCCAGACCATGCCACGCCTTGTGCACTGCGTACACACACAGCAAAACCAGTACCGTTTATTATATGTAATAGCGAGGATATAAAGCAAAATTCGCATTTAAAGTATAGCGAAAAAACGGCTAGTCAAACAGGGGTTTTTATAACAAAAGGGCATGAGCTTATAAATTTAATGTTGGCAAAATGAATACAAGGTGTTAAAATATAAAGGCAAACATTAAAGTTATAGTTATGTGTTAGCGTAGATATGTAGTTTTTACCAGTGCGAAAAGAGGCGAATATAAGTATGATTAAAATAGCAATTTGTGATGATTTAAAAACGGATAGGGATAACTTATCTACTTTGCTATATAAAATTAGTGATAAACTAGATATACAATTTGAACTTGATATTTTTACAGCAGGTGCTGAACTTTTATCATCAAGCAAAAATTATGATATTATTTTTTTAGATATAGTTATGGATAATATCGACGGTATTGAAACACTAAAGCAAATAGAAAGCAAAAACACAGTTATAATTTTTATGTCCACAACTAGTGATAGGTTGCGAGAATTATTCTCAAAAAATGTCATAGCGTTTTTGGATAAACCTATAAAAGAGCAAAGTTTACAAACTGCGTTTGCTAAAGCTGTGGAGTTAATTTCAAACGAGAAATCTTTTGTGTATAACAAAAATGGTAAAGTACATGTAATTAGACATTCAGAAATTATTTATATTGAGAGTGAGGGGCATTACATAAAAATATATACAAAAAACGATACCATAATTTACAAAGGCAAGATAAAAGATGTTTTTGCAGAGCTTGCAGTTTTTAAAAATTTTGCGATGCCAAGCCGCTCGTTTATTGTTAATATGCAATATGTTTCGCTTGCATCTAAAAGTGAATTTCATGTGGAGATTTTAAACCAAAGTATATCAATTTCAAGGACAAATAAAGATGAAACTATTATGCGTTTTATGTCCTATCTAACAAGTAAGGGGCATGGCTGATGGATAATTTACTACATAGTTTTTCAGCGGTGTTTTGCGCTATTTTGCTAACAATAACACATTACGATTTTTTTGAGATATTTTTTAAAACAGCAAAACGTGGCAGTAAAAAATATTTGTATTTTGCGTTAGCTTTACATACTTCCTTTAGTAGTTTAGCTGTAATTTTTGTAACAACTCCAGCGTTTAATTTGCTTGTTGGTCCAATAATAATTTTTATGATTACGCTTTATTATAAAGTGTCCATGATGAGCCGAATAATAAGCGTGGTTTTTACATATGGTTTGTTGACATTTTTTGAGATAATGCCGTCGCTTGTAATTACATCTTTAAGCGGAATGGGTTTGGCTATAACATATAATGGCCTTTCGGATACTGCTTTGTTTTTACTCAGTTTTTATCTAGCAAGGATAATACCATTTATCATTTTGAAGATATATAAATATCATGTTGTGAAAAATAACAAATACCCTAAAACCGATATTAATATAAATTTTAAGGACGGTATTTTATTTGCGCTGCCACCTTTTGGTAGTATGGTGCTTGCTTATTATCTAGTAGAAGTAGCCTTTGGTGAAGTTGTAAACCAATATTATATTTTAATAGTGCTTTCGTTGGTGTTAACGTTTGTTTTTGTTTTTTATATCGCGTATTTAAAGCATTTAGAGTATGTGGAGTTGCATTCAAAAGAACTTTTGCTCGATAAGCAAATTGAAAACTATGCAATGTATTATGATGAGTTAAAAACAAATTTAAGTGAATTTTATATTTATAAACATAATATCAAGCACAAACTATTAGAGCTTATGTCAGAATTAGATGTTGATGAAAAAACAGTTTTACAAAAATTTGATTTAGCTTTTAATGATGAACTAGATTATAAGTATTACTCAAACAATAAAACTATTGATATGATGTTAAATTACATTGGGGGTAAAGCAATACACCTTAACATTGTTATGCAAGTGAAAATAGAGCAAAATTTAGTTGTTAATATAGATGAAAGTACAATTTCGGTTATATTGGGCAATATTTTAGATAATGCTATTGAGGCGTGTAGCAGATATGGTAAAAAAGAATTTAAATTAACAATTAAAAATCAAAATGCAAACCTTGTTATTATGACAGAAAACGATATTGACGGCGAAATTGAATTTATAGATGGATTACCACAAACAAGCAAACAACAAAAAGGGCATGGAATAGGGTTAAAAAGTGTTGAAAAAATAATTGCAGATGTGGGCGGTTTAATGAAAATTGATGCTGAAAAAGGTAAGTTTCTATTGCAAATCTTGCTTATAAATTTAAAAACAATGTAATTTATGCACGAAAATATGTTTTCTGCGTACGAGGCAAACACTTTAACAAAATTTATGATATAATCCCACTTGTGTGCTACTCAGCTATTTTATAGCAGAAGGGAGATTAATCATGAATTCAAATCAGCTAGATAAACGTAAAAAAGATTTAGTATCTGCTGGCTACATGCAAGAAACAGAAACATTAATAGATGCAATTCAAACTTCATATTTTGATGCTTTGTTTTTGGGTATGGGTCAATGGAAACAAGGTTTTGGTTACTACACCGATGAACAATTAATAATTGTTGTTGGCATGGGTTTCACAGTTGTGAGTGTTAAATATGCAAATATTAAGCAAATACGCAAGTGTACTCAGTTCTTTTTGCCTATGGGTATTGAAATTACATATTTAGATGAAAAAACAAATAAGTCTAAAGTAGTAAAATATTCAACTACAAAAAGAGAACAATTTATTCAATTGCTAGCGTCGAAATCTGGCGTAACTTGTTCATAAAAGTATTAAGGGCAGAAATTCTCTGCCCTTTTTATTTGTAAAAAAATATATAACTTAAGAGGTAAATATGACTAAAAAGAAAATCCTGCAATTTATAATTGTTTTAATAATACTGGCTATTTCTTACGGAGTATATTTTTTTGTTGCAGTAAAAGGTGTTTCAAAACCAGAGGAAACAATTACAATAAGCGATGTATCCGCTGGCATTAGCCCTGTGGGTAAAATATCAGATGGCTGGGCAGAACAAATAACGAGCGCAGAGGGGTTTTATGAGCTAATAAATTTAGATTACGTGACGGTTACAGTAAGCAATATTGTGCCAACTGGCGTATACACTCGCAAAGCATGGATAGACCCATACTATGGCAATACATCAAGTGCAAACAGGCGCAAAACACTTATCCCACAGGAAAGCACAAATCCGTTAGCAGATATAGAGTTTATGCATCAATACTATTTAATACGGCTTAATGATGGCTCATATATAAACGCTATAATTGATGAGCGGTATGTAGATACTTTTAAAGAAGGCGAAAGCTTAACTTTACCAGTTGGCCACCAATACGGTGTAACTGAAAACGCACAAGAAATGCTAAGCGAAATTACAGCTGATTATAACACACAGGCAACGCCAGTTTACTATGCAATAGACGAAGCCTGGTACAGCGAAAACCAAACAGGTATAAATATGATAGCAGTACTGTGGGGTATTGGCGCTTTTGTGGTACTAGTTACAATTAGCAGTTTAACACTAACAAAAGTTTTTGAGGATTAATAAACAATGATAGCGAAAGTAAAACAAGTTAAAGCAAATTTAGAAAATAACTTTGAAATATACGAAAATGATGTTTTAAAATATAAAGCAACCGCACCTTGGATGAACTTGCGTTTGCCTTTTCAAGCTGAAAACATGCGAGAATTAACCTTGCAAAACGAATTTGGAGAGAGCGGGTTAACCACAAGATACGATGTGTTTGATAACATTTTGAACGAGGCGATACCTATGAAGTATCTTGTAGGGTTATCGACAATTTTGGATAAATACGAGATAATTAAAAGTGGAGCTAACATTGGCGCATTTTATATTTTGCGTGCTAGTGCATGGGATAAAGCGTTTTTTGTTGAGCTTAATGGTAAAATTTTTAAGGGTTATAGTGTTGCGGCTGGCTTTAAAGAGGTTGTAGTGTTTTTTGATGATGAAAAGCAAATTGCACAAATTACAAAGCCACTTTCAACCGTAAATAATTTGGATGAATATTTACTGCATATACTTGATGATTACAAAGAGCTTTTTGAAATATTTGCGTTTTTTACCATTTACTATGATTATAAAAAATATAATAATAGCGGTGAGATAGTGGGTAAATCCGCTGAAATATCCTTTAAATATACTTTTGGAAAAAACAGTAAAAAATATGATGAAAACTGGATTTTAAATAACTTTGGTGCTGATGAAGTTCAAAATATTGAAAACACAATTTCAGGCTCGCAATCACAGGCGAAAACACAAATTAAAAGTACGCTTAAAGTAATGTTAATTTGTGCTGTAATAATTGTACCAATAGTGCTTTTGCTCACTGTGGTTTTGCTGTTTCAAAGTTTACATGGTGCTCAAATATAGTTTAGCGATGCTCAAATAAAAAAACATTGTGAAATTTCACAATGTTTTTTTATTTGATTGTAAATAGCGATATATCGATTTTATTGGTTTGGATATATTAACAAAACACTAAAAACAACTTGTTTTTAGTGTTTTAACATGTTATGATAAATAATAAAAAATCAAATAACGAAAGGGTACGTACTATGAAAATTTTAATTGTAGAGGACGATAAAGCTATTTCGAGATTATTGCAAATGAACTTAGAAAAAGCTGGGTTTATTTGCGATGTTGCTATGGATGGTGCACTAGCTTTTGAAAAAATAGACGAAAACCCAGATTTAATTTTGCTAGATGTAATGTTGCCAGAGGTAGATGGTTTTCAATTATTAAGTTATATAAAACCTCTTAAAATTGGAGTTATATTTTTAACAGGTCGTAACATGACAAGCGACTAAATACGTGGTTTAATCCTAGGCGCTGACGATTATATTACAAAACCTTTTGATATGGCAGAGCTCATTGCAAGGGTAGAGGCGGGGCTTAGGCGTGCAGGCAAAATTAGCGATAAATTTATAATAGATGATATAGAAATTGACTACGACTCACGAATAATTAAAAAAGCAGGTGAGGTTATTGTGCTATCACCTAAGGAATATGATTTGGTAGTTTTTTTAATACAAAATAAAAACTTAGCACTGTTTAGAGATGTTATAATTAATAATGTTTGGGGGTATGATTTTGATGGTGATTCACGAACTTTAGATTTACATATATCACGTATAAGGCAAAAACTATCATGGAAAGAAAAAATAACTTTTTGTAAGCAAAATTGGAACACATTTATCACAGCGTAATTTTATTGGAATAGAAGATGTGCAAAATATAATAACAGAGGTAAATCGCTATGGCATATGGAGCGGTTATTTTGTAGATATAACATATGGTGGTGAGCCTTTATATAGCACGGCTGATTTAAGTACAGCGGTAAATTTTAACGAAGATGCCTCTAGCGAAACAATACAATATCAAATTACAGAATATAACGAGCAACAATTAATTGTTTTTAAATCAGCCATACAAATTAGTGGGGTATGGCTAGAGTTAACATTTGGTGAAGATATAAGCTCGATTTTTGATGATGCACAAAGGCAATTAAACTCACTAATTTTGATAAACTTAATTTTAGTTATAACTAGCTCAGTAGCCATGTGGGTTATAATAAATTTTATTACGCACGATTTAAAAAAGCTTGAAAATGCAACGGCACGTATCACAAACGGAGATTTTACACCCAATTTGCCTGAAAACGGCAATGATGAAATTGCCATTTTATCAAGGCGATTTAATATTATGGCAAAAACTATACAATCAAATATGCATGAGCTTGATGCGCACGCAAAAAACAGAGAGTTGTTTGTTGCTAATTTTTCGCATGAGCTTAAAACACCATTAACCTCAATGATAGGTTATGCAGATTTTATCAGGCGTGAAGAATGGCAAAATAGCGCTATTTTAGAAGCATCAGATTATATATATTCGCAAAGTTTGCGTTTGCAAAACTTATCACAAAAAATGTTGCAGTTGATGGAGTTAAAAAATATCAGCAGTAAAGAGATAGCTAAAATCGAGCTGACAACACAACGGCTAAAATCCATATTTGAACAAGTTATAACAGCAACTAAACCATTGCTTAAAGAAAAAAACATTAATTTAAAAGTTAAATGTAACAGCAAAGTTTATGTTTTATGTGATAAAGTATTGTTGCAAAGTTTAATTATTAACCTTATCACAAATGCTATTAAAGCAAGTGGGGAGAATAGTCAGATTTTTATTGGTGCGAAAATCGACAATGATAATGATAAAATTATAGTATATGTAAAAGATTTTGGTATTGGCATATCAACAGAAGTTATAAATAATATTACAGATGAATTTTTTATCGTAGATAAATCACGCAAGGGTGAAAACAACGGTATAGGGCTTTCGATAGCTAAAGAAATTGCAAATTTACATGGTACAAATCTTGCTTTTCAAAGCGAGCTTGGTAAAGGTACTTTGGTTGCATTTATTTTGGTAGGGGGTGTTAAAAATGATTAATAAAAGTCTACCTTTGATTATTGTTATACTAGCACTTTCAAGTTTTGCAATGCCCTTTATTTATTTTAAAACAACGAGCGAAAGTAAAATGAATGATGTTGTTAGCATTAATGTTGGTGAGAGTAGCATGATGCAAGAGGAATTAGACAAACTAACTTTTCAAAAAGATATTACAGAAGTAGCAAAGATTTTTTCAATGGCAACTTCTATAAATAAGGCGGAAAATATACCTATGGGTGAAAAATCACCAGATGAACTTTTAAAACTTATTGAAAGTGAAATTAAAACACTGATTGATTTAGGCGTAAAAATGGATGAAGATTATTTAGTGCTTAACGAACCAGTAGCGTTTGAAGCTAAATATGGGGATCAAAGTACTTTGATGTGGGAAGTTGAATACGCAGGGGAAGAACATACGTTAACAGTTGTGTATTCATCAGCTGCTGGTAAAATTATGCACTTGAATACAACTTATGCAGATTACGATAAAGATGAAAAGGCTAAACTTATAGCAAATTTAGCTGAATATTATACAGGAGAAACAGTAGAGTATTACGAGTTTTATCAAAGTGATTATTACATGAAAATAACATCAGAATTGCTTTTAACTTATAATTTTGAGCATAATCAAGTTTTCACATTTACCCTAATGTGGGACGGTGAAGCAGAATTACCAACCCCAAGACCACAGAATTAAAAATGTTTTAAAATTGTGTTGTATAAAATAACAATATTAAAATTAAAAAGTGAAAAAACTGTGTAGATACAATTTAGATACATTACAGATATGTTTTATAGATGTTGTAAGGTTATTATAGCCTTACAATATTTTTTTATAAAATATGTTTGATTTACCTTTCTGGCGGATGATATGAGGTGAAATATGTATACAAATACTAGCATACCGGTTTATCGCAAAGCGAAAACACATAGTAACATTGAAATAGAAAAATATGTTTTAATTTTAATTATAGGTGCGGTAATAGCATTGAGCTTTTTTGGTGTTATTATGTTAATACGTGATGCAGTATATGTTGATACAACAACCGAACAATTTTTTATTGCTGGTAATTTAACAGATACCCAAATTGTGGAAAACGTACCTTTTATAGATCAAAATGACACATATCCAACAGGGTGCGAATCTGTTAGTGCTACAATGGCGCTACAATATTTAGGGCTAAATATAACAGTAGATGATTTTATAGATAAATTGCCAATGGCAGATATACCAGCAAACGGTGAGGGTGCATCACCGTGGGAATATTTTATAGGAGATCCATATAGTAAAACGGGGTATGGATGTTATGCGCCAGTAATTGAAAGCACAGTAAACTATTTTTTATCAGGTGCAAGTTACACAGCAGAGGATATTTACGGGACATCGCTAGAAACGCTTTGTGCGGATTACATACAAAATGATATACCTGTTATTATATGGGCTACAATTGATATGAAAGAAATAGTGCAAGGCCCTAGTTGGGAGCTAGAAAACGGTGATGAATTTACATGGTTACAGCCAGAACATAGCCTTTTATTAGTGGGTTTTGATGAAAATTATTATTACTTTAACGACCCTTTAAACGGCGCACAAGTTGGCTATGAAAAATCTGCGGTAGAAACAGCCTATACAGCAATGGGCCAGCAAGCTGTTGTGTTTACATTGTAAGCATCAAGGTTTTATAATAGTTAGTTTTTAATTAAACACCAAAAACTGCCCTATACAAAGTTAGGTTAAATCTAACTTTTTACAGGGCAGTTATATTTTATGTTCGGCGGGTTTTATAAACTTAAAACTTGTTTAAACAGCTCAACACATTTTTGAGCGTCTGCTAATGTATTCATCTCGCTTGCGATACGCAAGAGAGGCTCTGTGCCAGAGAACCTAGCTATTACGAAACCATCATTTTTAAAGTATACTTTGCAACCATCAGTATAAGATATTTTTTCAATCTCAAAGGGGAAGTTTGGCATTGCTTTTTCTATATATATTTTTTGCCTTAAGGCTTCCTTTGCTTCAAAATCTTCTAGTTTAAAATCAGTATCATAATAAAATACTTCGCCATAGGCATCAGTTATTTCTTTATAAAGTTCGCTTAAACGTTTTTTTGTAACAGCTATAAGCTCGGCTAAAAGTACGGCAGCATATATGCCATCTTTGCCTAATATATGCCCTTTAACAGTTAAGCCACCTGAGCTTTCGCCACCTATTATAGCGTCGCTAGCTTCCATTTTAGATGATATATGCTTAAATCCAACAGGCACTTCGTGGCAAGTTTGTCCAAAAGTTTTTGCCATTTTATCAAGTAGGTGAGTGGTGGAGTTGTTGCGCACACAATCGCCTTTTAACCCTTTGTATTTTAGTAAGTAGTAGTACAAAATAATAAGTAGCTTGTTTGGGTCTACAAATTCGCCATTTTCGTCTATGACACCTATGCGGTCTGCATCACCATCAGTAGCAACGCCTAAATCACAGCTTTTTTCAACAACAAAGTTACTTAAAATACCTAAGGTTTGTTTATTGGGTGCTGGCAAACGTCCACCAAATAAAGTATCGTGCCTATCGTGTATAACTAACAGCTCGCTACGTGTTTCAGATAAAATTGTGCGTAAACTTGTTTGGCTAACACCATACATAGGGTCAAGCGCAATTTTTAAATTTGCATTTTTTATCGCTTTGGTATCAACTAAGGCAAGTATGCTGTCTATATACTCATTGTGTGGGTCAAACTCTGTGACTAAACCGTGTTCAAGCGCTTTTTTATACGGTGTAAAGTTTAATTCTTGCTTTGTTTGCTCTAGTTTTTCAATGTATTTTTCTAGGTTAATAGTTGTGTCTTGGTCGGCATCTCTACCGCCTTTGGTAAATATTTTAACACCGTTATATATTGCTGGGTTGTGGCTTGCAGTTATAGCCATGCCATAATCTAAGTTTTGGTCTTTAACATAAAACATTACTAGTGGTGTAGGTGCGGCTTTATGTATAAGGTTGCATTTTATGTTATGGCTTGCCAAAATTTCAACAGCCCAATGCGCAGCTTCCTCTGATAAAAAGCGCCTGTCATAACCAATAACTATAGGTTTATCGGCTTTGTTTTCATCATGTATCATTTGTGCTAGTGCAGTGCAAACTATTTGTAAATTTTCTTTAGTAAAACCATCGGCAATAATAGCACGCCAGCCACCTGTTCCAAATTTAATCATATTGTACCACCTTTATTTCATCAGAATAACAGCACCAACTATGCTGTTTAGTTCTGTTATTTTAATATAGCTTTGCTTTGGCATCGATGCAGTTTAAAATATCTTATAACAGTGCAAGAGTCTTTACTTTTAAAGTTGGTATGGTATAAACAGCTTATTTATTAGTAAAAATTAAAACAAAAAACCTTGTAGTTTAGCACTACAAGGTTTAAAAACGAGAGCAGAGTATGGGACTTGAACCCACCGCCTACTGCTTGGGAAGCAGTCGCTCTACCGGATGAGCTAACCCTGCGTGTGATACTTAAATAGTTTATCACGCTATAAAAAGTTTGTCAATTGTTATATTGTAAATTTTTAGGCAAATAAACATATTTTGCTATAAAAAATAGCTATCTGTTTTGCATATGTTTGCAAACAGATAGCTATGATGTAATACAAAATTTATCAACTAGTTGCTTTATGCAACTTCTGCTTCCAGTGCTTGTTCTTGCATTTTTTGCACTTCATCTATTGCTGAAAGCATTGGTTTTGTTTTTTGATTTTTAAAAATACGTTCTGCGTAGTTATTGGTTATTTTTAATACTATGCCAGTTAATGAAATTACACCTATCAAGTTAGGTATTGCCATTAAACCATTAAAAGTATCTGATAAATCAATAGCTAAAGAGGCATCCATAGTACAGCCAATAATTACCATTGCAACAAAAAACACTTTATAAAATAATATTGTTTTTGTGCCAAATAAAAACTCCCAAGCTTTTGTGCCGTAGTAGCTCCAGCCAAGCACAGTAGAAAATGCAAAAAGTGCAACTGCAATAGCAATAAATATACCGCCTAATGGGCCAAAACTAACTGCAAATGCTTCGGTTGCGAGGCCTAACTGCGAAGTGCCGCTTATTGATGCACCTGTGTTTAAATCTACAACACCTGTTGTTAAAATAACAAGCGCAGTTAGTGTGCAAACGATTATAGTATCAAAGAAAACTTCAAATATACCCCATAAACCCTGTATAACTGGCTCTTTAACATTTGAAGCAGAGTGTACCATAACGGAAGAACCAAGCCCAGCTTCATTTGAGAATACGCCTCGTTTAAAACCCCATGTAACAGCTTGCATTATCATTGCACCACCAACACCGCCAGCGGCTGCTTGCATGTTGAATGCATTTGCAAAAATAGATGATAATGCAGGTATAACCATGTCAAAGTTAATAGCAACAATTATAATTGCACCAACCATGTAAAACCCTGCAATAAAAGGTACAATTTTTTCGTTTGCACTAGCAATGCGCTTTACACCGCCCAAAATAACAAGTGCAACCATTACAGCAACAACTACACCTAAAATCATAGCGTCCTGTGTTTGGTTTCCTGTTAGGGAATATATGCTTAAAACACTTTCTCTTATAGATGCAACTTGGCCTAAGTTACCTATGCCAAAAGATGCAAACAGCGCAAAGATTGAAAACAAAACAGAAAGAACTTTGCCTAAAGTTTTTAATCCTTTTTTACCGCCAAGACCATCTTGCAGGTAGTACATAGGGCCGCCACACCATTCGTTGTTTGCGTTTTTTCTTCTGTAGTAGATACCCAGCACGTTTTCAGCATAGTTTGTCATCATGCCAAAAATTGCAGCTATCCACATCCAAAAAACAGCACCTGGGCCACCCATTGTAATAGCAAAGGCTATACCAGCAATGTTACCAGTGCCAATTGTAGCGGATAATGCTGTACACATAGCCTGAAATTGAGAGATAGAGTGTTTGTCATCGTTTTTTAAAATATCCTTTTTAACAAAAAGGCTACCTACTGTTTCTTTGATAACGTGACCAAAGTGTGTAAATTGAAACCCTTTTGTGACGATAGTCATCAATACGCCAGTTCCAACTAATAAAATAAGTGCAGGCACACCCCACACCAAGCTGTTAACAACACTGTTAACGTGTGCAATCATTTCTGTCATAAAATCCTCCATAAGTTTACATGATGATTGCGCTATATTTAAAATAATTATAGAATTTACTCCGTCCTTTTGCCTGAGAGATTCAGCATTGCTGCTGTTGCACCTTCGGCCCCCTAAGATTTAGCCGTTTGCAAATATAATCCAACTTGTGCATAGGGTTATATTTGAGCTGCTAATTAGGGCTTCTCCAGAGCGCCATCTATTGACAGTCTTTATCTTTTTTTAAAGACACCTGAGAGTGTTACTCCTTCGGATGATTTTACAATCGATTTCCTGCCAACTTCATATAGCACATTTATGAATAATATCGTAACATATATATGTAGTTTGTCAATGTTTTTGAAACAAGTTTGTAACAGCTATGCTTTAGTATAGTATCACGTTAAAACATTATAGTTATATTGCACAGGGAATACAGTTGTAATTTGTGGAAAGTCACATTTGGTTAAAATTGAGATAAATATAAAAAACTCTCTTATATATTTAAGTTAAGCTAATGTACCTAACAAAATATATAAGAGAGTTTTCATTGTTAAAAGGGGATAGTTGCTATTAAATTATCTACCGTAAAGTGTAGTAAATTTAGCAATTTTCTTTGCAAGTTTTTTCTTTGTGGCATTTACATCCATACGCCACAACCAGTTACCACCAGTTGTGCTTGGTGTGTTTATACGTGCAGTTTCATCAAGCTCTAGCCAATCTTGCATTGGTATAATAGCTAAGTTGGAAACGCTCATTAACGCACTGCGTATCATTTCAAAGGTAAAATTAGTAGTAGTTGCACCAATGTAATCACACGCATATTTAAAATCAACAGGGTTGCAATCTTTTATCCAGCCCTCGGTTGTGGTGTTGTCGTGTGTGCCTGTATAAACTACGCTATTTGTATTATACAAATGTGGTACGTAGTTGCTAGGTTCTCTCGCGTCAAATGCAAACTGCAACACTTTCATCCCAGGGAAGGTGCTATCTTTAAGTAGCTTTGCAACCTCAGGTGTAATGTAGCCTAAATCCTCAGCAATAACTGCATTTTCAGGTATAACTGTGCTTATTGCTTGCATTAATGCCATGCCAGGGCCTTTTTTCCATGTGCCGTTAACTGCTGTTTTTGCATCAGCTGGTATAGCATAGTAGCTTTCAAACCCACGGAAGTGCTCTCTGCGCACCCCATCATAAATGGAGGTTGAGTGTTGCATGCGTTTTTTCCACCATGCGTAGTTTGTTTTTTTGTGGTGTGCCCAGTCATACAGTGGGTTGCCCCAAAGTTGGCCATCTGCTGAAAAAGCATCTGGTGGGCAACCTGCAACACCAGTTAAACGTTTTTTAGCATCAACCTGGAAAAGCTCAGGGTTTGCCCATAAATCGCTGGAATCTGGTGAAACATAAATGGGGATATCGCCGATAATTTTAATGCCTTTTTTGCTAGCATATTTTTTCATGGCTGCCCATTGTGTTGCAAAAAAGAACTGTACTGCTTTGTAGTATTCAGTTTCAGCAAATAAGCGTTTTTTTGCGCTTTTAAGTGCTTTTGCATCACGTTGTAGCAAATCTTTAGGCCATTCGTTTAAGCCGACAGAGCCGTTTTCAACTTTAATTGCCATAAATAAGGCATATTCATCTAACCAAAAGCTTTGCTCAGTTAAAAACTTTTTGTATTTTTTAGTTTTGTTAGCAAGTAGTTTATCAGTGGCTTTTCTTAAAATATCACCAAATTGTTCATATAATGCGCCGTAATCTACACCGCTAACATTATATAAAGTTTTTGCCTTTTCAAGGTCGGTTTCATCAAGGTAGCCATCTAAAACTAATTGTTCCAAATCAATAAAATAAGGGTTGCCAGCAAAAGCTGAAAAACTTTGGTAAGGACTATCGCCGTAACCAGTTGGTCCTATGGGCAAAATTTGCCAATATGTTTGTTTTGACTTTGCCAGAAATTTTATAAAATCTCTTGAGCATTGCCCAAGGTTACCTATGCCATAACTATTTGGTAGGCTAAATATTGGCATTAAAATACCACTGCTTCTGTTCATCATAATTTGAGTGTCCTTTCTATTTGGAGGAGGTTTAACCTTTAACTGCGCCAGCTATAACACCTTCAATAATATATTTTTGGCAAAC
>CAYJJL010000014.1:0-17984 GCA_964370455.1 uncultured Faecalibacterium sp. | reverse complement strand
AAAAAAATATATAATAATTATGATTTACCACAACAAAATACTGACAACTCTAATTTTAACGAAAAACCTCAAATAAATAACGATAATACGAGCGAGGTCAGTATGTGTAATCAATTAATGCTTACGATGGAAATAGCAAGGAAGTTGCAAAAACAAGCAGAAAGTAGAAATGAAAGTAAGCCTAATAAAAGCATAACTACCAGTAATACACAAAAAAATATAACAACAAAATTTGAAGTTAAAAACGGTACACTTGTAAAGTACAATGGCACTGATGAATGTGTTGAAATACCTAAAAATATTGTTAAAATTGGAACAAAGGCATTTGCTGGTTGCACAACGTTGAGAGAAGTAGTGATACATAAAAATGTAATTGTCATTGAAAACCGTGCTTTTAGTGATTGTAATAGGCTGATTAAAGCAGTGATTTATAACGATAATATTAAAATTGAAAACTGTGCGTTTCGTCAATGTCATAAAGTTGCGATGTTTTGCCATGAAGGTTCAACTGCACAGCAATATGCTCAAGCCAAATACATAAAGAGGCATTTTGAAGAAAGTGGAAAAATATCACCAATACACAAAGTGAAGATAATTTAGTGCCAAATAGATAAGTGAAATGAGGTGTGACCAAATAACAGTCACATCTCATTTTTTATAAGTATAAAAAGCAAAAATTCTGGATAAAGCGAGTGTTTATTTTTTATGAGCGTATCATGTGTTTTAATATACAATTGGTTTAAAATTGGAAAAATATAGTTTTTGGTTTAAAAAATGTTTCGTATTATCAAAAGGTGAGTGTAGTGTCATTTAACACTTAGGTTTTGCCTATACTCAAATTTAATCATAATTACTTCTTCTATATCATTTAAAATCGAAAATAAAATAGCTCTATCTTCAAACTCTTCCCTTGTGCTTGGCAAGGGTAAATTGCTTATATAATTATAAATTTCTGCTGTTTTTTGTTTTAATTCAGTGCCATCATTATCTTTGTGAAATTCGTCAGACATTTGTTCTAAAAATTTTGATATAGTTTTGCTAGTTATGCGTAGTTTGTGTATTTGCCCTATTTTTTGGCAAATTGTTTTTAGCACGTGTATTTGGGTTTCGCGCATAATTAAGTAATCTAAATCATCATCATTTTTGTTTGAAAACTGGTTTAGGTAATTATTTTTTGCAACATTTTTTGCATCATCTAATATTTTTTCAAGTTGTGCAAAACAACTGCAATCGTACTCCCTAGGTTGTGTGCCACCAAGGCCGGCGGAAAGGTGTTTCAAAATTAATTGTATTTGCAAATCACACTCTTGTTGTAATTTGGTTATTTGTGCTTTGTTTTGTTTTAAGTGTAAGTTTGATATAATACCACAGCCGACACCTATTATAAATAGTAAAGCCTCATTTGTTACAGTTGAAGTGCTCATTACGCCAAATGTTAAAAAATGTGATATCAAAACAGAGTTCATTGTAATTGAGCTATACCATTTAAATTTATGGCATATTAAAATATAAACAAGCAAATACGCATAAAACCCTAAAAAGCCAAAGCCAAAGGCATAAAAAGCTACATATGCAATCAAAATTGCAATTGTAAAAGCAATTAGCCTTTGTGTAGCGGTTAGTATAGTTTCCTTTTTGGTTGCTGCAATGGATAATATTGCAACAATACCAGCTGAAAGTGTACTATCGAGTGTTAAATAATGAGCGATTAAAATAGCTACAATTGCAGTTGTGGATATTTTAAAAGCATTAAATATATGATTTTTCAAATCGTCACCTCGTTTCGTTTTAAAATAATTTTTTAAAAGTAAAAATAACTGTTGTAATTGTATTTGTTTAGATGTATAATAGTAGGACTGTCTAGTTAGTGATAACACTTGTTCGCTTAATTTTAAATTCAGTATCTAATTTCGTACTTGGAGTTTTTATGAAATACTTGAAAAATCATGATCTTGTGCTTACTTTTAAAGACCTTAAAGGTAACCCTAAAATGTCAATTTTAACAGAGCCTTTATGGTTTGTGCCATATGCTCTGTTTGCGCCATTTGTTTCAATTTATATGGCGGATATAGGTTTATCTTACGAGCAAATTGGCTTTACTATATCAATAGGGCTTGTTTTGCAAGTGTTATTTTCGTTAGTGGGTGGCATTGTTACAGATAAACACGGTAGGCGCACAACTACGTTTATTTTTGACCTTTTAGCGTGGAGTATACCATGTTTTATATGGGCATTTGCGCAAAATTTTTGGTGGTTTTTAGCTGCTAGTATTATCAATGCTACATATCAAATAACAAATGCTTCATGGAACTGTCTTTTTATTGAGGATTGTCCATCAAAACATCTAACAAATGCATTTACACTTATACAGCTTTGTGGCATGCTTTCGGTTTTTGTTTCGCCTATTGCTATTTACTTTGTTGATGTTTACTCTGTTGTGCCTGTTGTGCGTGTGCTTTACTTTATTTCTGGTGTTTCAATGACACTAAAATTTTTGCTACTATACATTTATGGTGGCGAAACAGAAGTTGGCAAAAAACGATTAATCGAAACAAAAAATATTTCATATGCACAGTTATTTTCAGGCTATAAAGGTGTGTTAAAACAAATTTTAAAAAGCAAAGAAATGCGCTTTGTAGTTTTATTTATGGCGATTACAAACATAATAACAATTTCTACAAACAACTTTTTTTCGCTTTATATAACAGAGTATTTATCTATAAGCGATGAAATGGTTGCGGTTTTCCCCATGGTGCGCACTGTTATTATGCTTATATTTGTTGCTGTTTTGCAAAACCTTGTAAATAGTTTGCAAATGAAACGCTCGCTAATTATTGGTTTTGTTTTGTATATTATTAGCCATGTTATGCTTTTAATAGCAACACCAGAAAAAGCCATGATAAACGTAATTATTTACACGATTTTAGAGGCAAGTGCATATGCTATAATTTTACCACGTAAAGATGCTATAATGGCTTTTTATGTTTTGCCAGAAGAACGCTCACGCATATTTGCGCTGTTTAACACTGGCATGGTGGCTATATCCTCGCCGTTTGGTTACATAGTTGCTGAAATGTTTGCTTATAACGTTGCATTTCCATTTGTATTTAACCTTGTTTTGTTTGTAATATGCATATTGCTTTCAATGTTTGTAAAAGCTGTTGCAATGTACGAAAAAAATATGATAGATAGCTAATAAGCTTTAAATTTAAACACAAAATTATACCACAAATTGTACAAAACAAGTTGATTTATTTGTTTTTTGTAACGATTTGTGGTATATTTGTTGTAAAACGTGGGAGTGTAATAGATGAAACTTGCATCGAGTTTTACAAAATTAAGGAGTAAGGTATGAAAAAGTTAATGTTAAGTTGCTTCAGTTTAATGTGTGTGTTATTTATTAGTGCATGTGGTAGCACAGCAAGTACGCAAAGTGAAACTACTCAGAGTGTATCTCGAGAGGCTAGTGTGGTGCCATCATCGCAAAGCATTACTGACACTATTAAAGTGCAAGAAATTGCAATGCCAGAGGTGATTGAGCCAACTGGTGATTTCACCGTTTATACTTCGCCTTTTGTGGGGCAGTTAACCCTTATACCCAGTGAATTTATGCAAAGCATGGGGGAAGATGTTGCTACACAATGGCTCATAGAAGCAAGCGCAGACAAAGAGGATACATCTGTTTTATCTGTAGCGAGCTTATATTCTTTTATTAACGCTTTTGAAATTCCAGATGAAATAGTACGAGAGTATTTTGTTAAACAGCGTGATTTTTTAACTGAATTTGACACATTAACAGATGAAGATGTAGATTTATTATTATCTGATGATGCGGCTGGCGTGGCAGAGCGTTTTGTAAACCCATACGGCTACGCACAAGGCGAGATGGTTTATTCCCCCAAGTGGATTTACGAACATGACGTAGCAGATTATATTGAGCACGATTTACCACTTGATGTTATGGCGGAAAAACTAAAAGCAATGATTGAATCAGAAAGCATGGTTAATTCGGCAGAGAGCATAGAGGCAATTGCAAACAAGCTTGAAGCTATATCACAAATACAGGAGCTAATTGCCGAAAATATTGCTTTTGAGCTATTAGCACCAGTAACGGATACAACGAACAATACATAACAAACACAAATTGAAAGTGTAATATACTAGAGTGTATGATTAAATTAAAATGAGCAAAAAGGTACTGCACAAAAGGTGAATAATGGATAAAGCAGAACTTCGGCAAAAACTTTTAAAAATCAAAGTAGGCAAAACTGAAAACAAAAAAATATCGGAAGTAATTTGTGATAAATTTTTAGTTTTAAATGAATATAAAAAAGCAAAATGTGTTTTTTGTTATGTAGGCAAAGCTAGCGAGATTGATACTTTAAGCATTTTAAACGATGTATTAAAAAGTGGAAAAATTTTGTGTGTGCCATATTGCACTAAAAATCAAAAAGGTGAAAAAATAATGCAAGCTAGGCAAATAAAAGCTATAAGTGAGTTAAAAATAGGTGCATATGGTATTTTAGAACCTAGCGAAAATGCAAAAGTTATAAACTCTAGCGAAATTGATATTATAGCGGTGCCTTGCCTTGCTGCGGATATAAAAGGTGCAAGGCTTGGCTATGGTGCGGGATATTACGATAAGTTTTTAACACATACACGCAATGATGTTGAAAAGGTTGTGCTTTGCAGAGATGCTTTTTTGCAAGAGATAGATGTCATACCTATGCAAATACATGATATCAGAATGGACATTGTTATTACAGAAAGTATTTGCAATTTTATGAGTGAAAGCAAATTAAAAATTAGCGAATATTGAATTTTAATTAAAATAAAAAACTAATCAAAAATACTAAAAAATGCATCAATTAATTTGGTGCATTTTTTTGTTGAAGTTTATGTTTTTGTATGGTAAACTAGTAGCGCTTTAAATGTGTTAATCATTTATAATTGTAGATTTAAACCTCAGAAAGTACGAAGTGTAATGTCAAAATCATTATTAAAAGAAATATTAAAATATTGTGTGCCAACAGTCTTATCACTAACAATGGTAGGGCTATATGGCGTTATAGATGGGCTTTTTATAGGTAACGCAACAGGCGATACTGGCCTTGCCGCTATAAATATTGCATGGCCGCTTATTGCGTGCATAAATGCAATAGGCATAACAATAGGTTCTTCTGGCAGTGTGTTAATGTCTTTTGAAAAAGGTGGCGGAAACATAGAGGCTAGTAAAGAGATTTTTTGCGTTACAATTTCGACCATAATAGTATTAGCATTGTTTGCAACGGTTGTTTTATTGCCAGTGTATCCATATATTTTAACATGGCTTGGGGCAACTGGTGCAGTGCACGAGGAGGCTTCACGTTATACAGTTACTGTTATTTTAGGGTGTATATTTCAATCGCTAGGTTCTGGTGTTGTGCCAATTTTGCGCAACAAAGGTAAAGCTTTTGTTGCAATGGTGTGCATGGGGCTTGGCACGGGTATAAATGTTGTTGTAAATTACATTTTGATTTTTGAGTTTAAACTTGGCATACAAGGTGCGGCTATTGCCACTATTTTTGCACAGTTTATCGTAGCAGTTTTAGGTGGCATAGTTATTTTAAGGGAAGAAAAATTTCGCTTTATGCTAAAGTTAAGCGAGGTAAAACGTATTTTTAATATAAGCCTAGCAACTTTTGGTATAGCCATTGCGCCATCAATAGTGCTTATGTTTACAAATTTGCAGTGCTTAAAATATGGCGGTGATTCAGCTGTTGCAAGTTATGCTGTTATTTCATACATAGCTTTTCCTGTGCAATCCATGTTAACAGGTATAGGTGAGGGTGTGCAACCACTTATGAGCTTGTGCGTTGGCGCAAATGACGAACAAAAACTATTAAATATACGCAAGATATCAAAAATTATAGTGTTTATATTAGCGCTACTTTTAACAGCTTTAGTGGTAGTGCTTAGTGGTAATTTAGGCATTTGGTTTGGTCTTTCGCAAAATGCTAACGTGTTTTTTCAAACCGGTATATTAGTTTATGCTTTTGCGTTTGTGCTAACCGCCTTTGTGAAATTTAATGTTTCTTATTTAAACTCTACTTTGCAAATGCCAAAAGCTATTTTGTTAACTTATACTGAAAGCCTAGTGGTAACACCTATTTATATATTTGTTTTGCCACTGTTTTTTGAAGTGTTTGGCATTTGGCTATCATTTCCGTTAACGGCGCTTACACAACTTGCTATTTATTATGTTATAACACGCAAAAATAACAAAATTTATGTTTGATAAAAAACAGGTATTTCACAGTATAACTTGACATTATCAAAAAGTGTGATATAATATGAAAGTAAGTTAATATTTTAAATTTTGAGAGTGAGCCGCAAGGTTCGCTCTTCTTGTTTGTGTTAGGAGGAAAGTTATGGCGAAACTGTCAGGTGGCAGTACTGCAAACAGGGTAGAACAACTCGTGCGCCCAACTGTTGAGGCACTGGGTGTTGTACTTTGGGATGTCGTTTTTGAAAAGGAAGGGCAAGAATGGTTTTTGCGCTTGCTTATAGATAAAGAAGGTGGTATGGATACAGATACCTGTGCGGCAGTTTCTCATGCGGTTGACCCTATATTAGACGAGGCCGACCCTATAAGCCAAAGCTACTACCTTGAGGTTGGTAGCCCAGGCCTTGGACGCAAACTAACAAAAGATGCACACTTTGAAATGCTAATGGGTGAAAAAGTTTCTGTAAAACTTTTCCGTGCGGCTGAAAATGGCCTGCGTGAATTTGCGGGCATATTAAAAAGTAAAGAAGGCACAGAGATTTGCGTTGATGTAGATGGGCAAAACGTTGTTTTTGCACAAAATACAGCAAGCACAATTCGCCTTTGCGATGATGAAAATTTGTTTGATTAATATTTGTTATATACAATAGGAGGACACCAGAAAATGGCTAAGAATAGTGAATTTTTCCAAGCACTTGAGATGCTGCAAAACGAGCGTAATGTTTCAGGCGAGGAATTGTTAGAAAAAATCAAAACTGCGATAGTTATTGCTGTTAAGAAAAACTACGAAGTTAGTGAGGATCACGTTTTGCTTGAAATTGACCCTGTAAAAGGTAATTTTAATGTATCATTAGTGCGTGATATAGTTGAAGATGAAGATTTTTGGGATGATTACACACAAATTTCTATCACAGATGCTTTAGCATTACGCAAAACTGCAAAAGTTGGCGGTCGTGTTGCGACACTTTTAAAACCAAAAGAATTTGGCCGTATTGCTGCACAAGCTGCAAAACACGTTATACGCCAAGGCATACGTGAAGCTGAAAGAAGCCAACAATTAACCGATATGCAATCAAAAAGCCACGAGATTATCACAGCAACTGTTACACGTGTTGATAACGAAAGAGGCATTGTTAGCCTAGATTTAAACAAAGATAGTGAGGCTATTTTACCACGTAACGAGCAAATGCCAACTGATGAATATTTTGTAGGCCAAAAAATACAAGTTTACGTTGTTGATGTTGTTGCAGGCGATCGTGGCCCTAAAATTATGATAAGCCGTACTCACCATGGTTTAGTTAAACGCTTGTTTGAAATGGAAGTACCAGAAATTAAAGATGGTACAGTTGAAATTAAAGCAATTAGCCGTGAGGCTGGTGCACGTACAAAACTTGCAGTTTGGTCAGCGGATGAAAACGTAAACCCAGTTTCAGCATGCATAGGCACACACGGCAACCGTGTTTCAGCAGTCGTTGAAGCACTAGGCGGCGAAAAAATCGACATAGTTGAATGGAACGAGGACATAACTCAGTTTATCTCCGAGGCATTAAAACCAGCTAAAGTTGTTAAAGTTGAACTACTAGATGGCGAAGGCCGTGCTTGCAAAGTTACTGTGCCAGACCACCAATTAAGCCTAGCGATTGGTAACCGTGGCCAAAACGCACGCCTTTGCGCAAGGTTAACAGGTTACAATATTGATATCCGCCCTGAAAGTGGCTACTACGGTGAAGACGGAAACGCTGAAAATAACGCTGAAGAAATTATTGAAGAATAATTTACAAAAGCAAAGGAGAGGTGCATGATACAAAGAAAAATCCCCATGCGGCGCTGTGTGGGTTGCAATACGAGCAAACCTAAAAAGGAATTAGTACGTGTTGTGAGAAATTCCGCACAAGAGATAAGCATGGATTTAATCGGCAAAAAACCAGGCCGTGGAGCGTATATATGCCCAGACCCAACTTGCTTAGCAAAAGCACAAAAACGCAAATCACTTGAGCGTGCGTTTGAGTGTTCGATACAAGTAGAACTATTTGAAACTTTGAAAGAAGAACTGTTAAAAGCACAATTGGAGGGCGAAAATGAAGAAAAATAAAACCCCTCGCAAAAAACCTGAACCGAGAGAGGCGCTTTGCGGAGCACTTGGCCTTTGTTATAGGGCGGGCAAGTTAACACTTGGCTTTGATGCCACTGTTGAAGCTTGCATGAAAGGTAAGGTTTGGGTTGTGCTTGTTACACAAGATACCAGCGAAAAAACCTTAAGGCGCTTAACACAAAGCGTTGAAGATTTAGTAGAAATACACACTATCCCCTTAACCCAAAACGATTTGCTGATGATAAGCCGTAAACCGGTTTCGATTTATGCAGTTACAGATGAAAATTTTGCAAAACTTTGTTTAACAAAGCTCCAAAACAACGACGCCATCAGCATGAAGGAGGAAATTACCGAATGATAATTAAATATAAAATAAGCGATTTTGCCAAAGATATAAATATGCCATCTAAAAAAGTTGTAGATATGCTAAATACATTAGGTGGCACACCTAAAAAAGCAAGCTCAAACCTTGAAGAAAGCGAACTTAACTTTCTTTTTGATAAAGTAAGTAAAACATATAGCGAGGAAGATTTAACATCTTACTTCTCAGCGGCTAAAGCAAATATTGCAGCTGCAGAGCCAGTAAAAGCTGAGGAAAAACCAGCTGAAACAGCTCCAGTAAGCAAAAAGATTTCTCGTACACCAGAGCCTAAAAAGCCAGAGCCAGCACCAAAACAAGAGGAAGTTGCGCCTGTAAGTAAAAAAATATCAAGAACACCTGAACCAAAACCAGCACCAGTTGCTGAGGTTAAAAAACCAGAGGTTGTAGCGCCTGTGCAGCCAGCTAAAGCGCCAGTAGCAAAAAAACCAATGGAAGCACACCGACCAGCACAACCAAGCAAACCAAAACACCACGAAATACACAAAAAACATGAGGGTAAAACAGTTTCCCTTAGTGAGTTAGGCAAACAAACAGGTGCAAAAGCACACGAAGTTGTTGAAATTAAAGTTGCTAGCAACCGTGTTTCAATAGATACTAGTGCAGTTGATGTTAACGTTGAGCGTTTTGACGCACGCTATGATGAGCTTGCATCAAGCAAAAGTGCACCACAAAACCGCCGTAAAGCATCACAAACAGGTGGTAAACAAAAATTTGGTAAAGGTGGCAAAGGCCGAAACCAATTCCAACGTGGCAAACAAGAAACAGAGTTTGAGCGTTTACAACGTATACAACTTGAAAAAGCACGTAATGCTCAGCTTAAAATAACAATTCCTGATGAAATTACAATTGGTGAGCTTGCTACACGCTTAAAACAACAAGCAACAAAAGTTATTGCTAAGTTTATGGCAATGGGCGAAATGCACACTATTAACGATGTAGTTGATTTTGATTCAGCATCATTAATCGCTGAAGAATTTAACGTAAAAGTTGAACGTGAAGTACGTGTTACTATTGAGGAACGTCTATTTGTACAGGATGAAGATCCAGATGAAGATTTAGTATCTCGTGCACCTGTTGTTTGTGTTATGGGCCACGTTGACCACGGTAAAACATCTATTTTGGATGCTATACGCAAAACAAATGTTACCGCAGGCGAAGCTGGCGGTATCACACAGGCTATAGGCGCATACCAAGTTAAAGTTGGCGAAAGTGTTATATCTTTCCTAGATACCCCTGGACACGAAGCGTTTACTTCCATGCGTGCACGTGGCGCAAACATGACAGATATAGCTATACTTGTTGTTGCTGCTGATGACGGCATCATGCCACAAACTATTGAATCTATCAACCATGCAAAAGCAGCTGAGATAAAAGTTATCGTTGCTGTGAATAAAATGGATAAACAAACAGCTAACCCAGATAGAGTTAAAGAGGGTCTAACACAATACGGCATAGTTCCAGAAGATTGGGGCGGTGACGTTGCCTGTGTGCCTGTTTCTGCAACAACTGGCATGGGTATCTCTGATTTATTAGAGCGTGTTGCGCTTGAAGCTGAAATTATGGAGCTTAAAGCTAACCCTAACCGCCGTGCAAAAGGTGCTGTTGTTGAGGCTCGTCTTGACAAAGGCCAAGGCACAGTTGCAACAATACTAATACAAAACGGTACTTTAAACATAGGCGATGTTGTTATCGCTGGTACTTCCGTTGGTCGTGTGCGTACAATGCGTGACGATAAAGGTCGTGATTTAAAAACAGCTGGCCCATCAATGCCTGTTGAAATTACAGGTTTAACAGAAGTTCCAGAAGCTGGCGATCAATTCGAAGCAGTTGCTGACGAACGCCTTGCTCGTGAGCTTGCTGACCAACGTGCAACACAAGCAAAAGAAAATAAATTTGCAGCTTATACAAAAGTTACTTTGGATAACCTATTTACACAAATGGCAGCAAACCAAATGAAAGAGCTTGCAATTGTTGTTAAAGCCGATGTTCAAGGTTCTGCCGAGGCTATCAAACAAAGCCTTGAAAAAATCACAAACGAAGAAGTACGTGTACGTGTTATACACGCTGGTGTTGGCGCAGTTAGCAAATCTGATATTGACCTTGCAAACGCATCAAACGCTATAGTTATAGGTTTTAACGTTCGCCCAGACGCAGTTGCAAAAGCAACAGCAGACGCAGAACAAGTTGAAATGCGTATGTACCGTGTTATCTACGATGCAATTAACGATGTTACCGATGCCATGAAAGGCATGCTTGCACCAAAATATCGCGAAGTTCAACTTGGCGAATTGCAAGTGCGTGAAGTTTACAAAATTAGTAGCGTTGGCACAGTTGCAGGTTGCCGTGTAACAGATGGTAAAATCACACGTGATAGCCAAGTGCGTGTTGTGCGTGACGGTATTGTTATCACCGAAGATGCAATTTCAACACTACGCCGTTTTAAAGACGATGTTAAAGAAGTTGCTCACGGCTACGAATGTGGCGTTACACTAGAAAAATTTGCAGATGTTAAAGTTGGCGACGTTTATGAAGCGTTTAAGATGGAAGAATACAGAGACTAATTTCTCATGCTACTAGAAAACATGCACTACGTCGTCAACTATGAAAAATCATTTCGGTCACGTACTTTATGTACGCTCCTTCATTATTTTTCTTGTTTCCTAGTATTGCACGCTTTCTAGCGCATGAATTTTCATCACTACTAGAAAGCATGAATTTTCATCGCTACTATAAAACATGCACTACGTCGTCAACTACGAAAAATCATTTCGGTCATGTACAGTGTATGTTTTCTAACGCATGAAAAGGTTTTCAAAATCTGTTTTCATCGCTACTATAATAATCAGAAAGGTTGAATTATTATGCCTTCAAAAAATATGGGGCGTTTAGCCCAAGATATGAAACGTGAAGTTATTGCAATTATAGGTTCTTTAAAGGACCCTAAATTGCAAGGTGGACTTTTAACAGTAACTCGCCTTGAAATTACACCTGACCTTGATGTTGCAAAGGTGTATATCAGTGTGATAGGCCACCGCAACGGTGCGCATGACGCACTGCAAGCACTTGAACGTGCAGCAGGGCATATTCGCACACAGGTAAGTAAAAAAATGCATGTGCGCAAAGCGCCACGCTTTGTTTTTATTGAGGATGGCGGCGCAGCATATGCAGCGCACATTAACACTGTGTTACACGATTTAGGTGTTAGCACAGATGAAGAAAAAACCGAAAATATCGAAGACTCAGAAGATTAATTTTAATAGCATTTTGTTATTAGTAAAGGTGGGTGTGTAACCTTTACAAGAAAGGACGAATTTTTTCTATGACAGAATATTTAGATATACCACAAATGGTTGAAAAACTACGTGTGGTAGATAATGTGCTTATTCTCTGCCATAAAAATCCAGATGGAGATACCATAGGCTGTTCAACAGCTTTGCGCCTAGCACTACAAGCTATGGGTAAAAATGCAAGCGTGCTGTGTTCAGATGTGATAGCTCCGCAATACGATATTATAAAGCCTATAGTTTATCGTGAAGAATTTAGACCGGCTGTAGTAGTTGCAGTGGATGTTGCATCCACGCAACTTCTAGGCGAATATAATAATATGTTAGAACTCGCAAGGCATATTGATTTTTCAATAGATCACCATGCGGGTAATAATGGTTATGCGTATTAAACACTTGTTGATTCAACAGCAGCGGCAACAGCGGAGCTAATGATTGAGATTATAACAGGGCTAGGCGTGGAAATTACGCCACATATAGCAGATTGTTTATATATAGCACTTTCAACTGATACAGGTTGTTTTAAATTCCCAAGCACACCTGCGCGCACATTTGAAGTAGCGTCAAAACTTATTGCAGCTGGTGCACAAATAGAGGAAATTAACACTTTGTTTTTCCAAACAAAATCACGTCAACGTGTGGAGGCAGAGCGCTTTGCTTTGCGCCATTTAGAGTATCACTTTAATGGTGCTTGCGCCTTAACTTACCTAACACGTGATGATATTGATGAAATAGGTGTTGATCCAGCGGAGCTTGAAGATTTAACAAGCCTACCAATTAGTATAGAGGGTGTAAAAGTTGGCTTAACTTTACGCCAAAGGCCAGAGGGCAGCTACCGTATAAGCGTGCGTACAGATAAAGAAGTTAACGCTTGTGCACTGGCATCTCGCCTTGGTGGCGGTGGGCATAGCCGTGCTGGTGGCTGCGAAATAGAAGGCGATTTGGAAAATACCAAAACTGCCATTTTAAGTGCGGTTCAAGCCGAGCTTGAAATATTATATACAAGCAAAGCTACCCTATCAGAGGAACAATAAATGCAAGGAATACTCATAGTTGATAAGCCAAGCGGGTGGACTAGTTTTGACGTTATCGCAAAATTACGTGGCGTGTTAAAAACAAAAAAATTAGGGCACTCTGGTACTTTGGACCCTATGGCTACTGGTGTTTTACCAGTTTTTTGTGGTGGAGCATCAAAAGCTGTGGATTTACAAGAAAACCACGATAAAACATATAGAGCAGTTTTACAACTAGGCATTAAAACCGATACAGGTGATTGCACAGGTGAGGTTTTACAGCAAAAAGAAGTTACAGCAGGTGAAAAAGAATTGTTAGAAATTTTGCCACAGTTTATTGGCGAAATTTCGCAATTACCACCTATGTATTCGGCAGTTAAAGTTAACGGACAAGCTCTTTACAAAGCGGCTCGTGCTGGCATAACTGTTGAGCGAAAACCTCGTAAAGTAAATATTTTAAATATAAAATACGAGGGTAATGTTAGCGAACATTGTTATGCTTTTACTGTAAGTTGCTCAAAAGGCACTTATATACGCACTTTGCTTGAGGATATGGCCGAGGCTATTGGCCAACTTGGCACATTAAAAGAATTACGCCGTACCAAAGCAGGTGTCTATGATGAAAAAAGCGCACATAGTTTAGAGGAAATAATTTCAGCTATGGAGCAAGGCAAGGTAGAAGAATTATTTTTACAAGTTGAAAGCGTTTTTGAACATTTGCCTTAGCTTAGTGTAAAGGAACGTGAAAAGTTTCATTTAATCCATGGTTGCCCAACTAGCCACTACCCTGCAAAAGATGGCAGATACCGTGTGCGAGAAGAAAACGGCAACTTTTTAGGGCTAGCAAAAGTAGAGAATAGAGTTTTATTAGTTGAAAAATTATTTGTAGAACGTGAAAAACAGTGAGTTTATTATTAAATTAATATTTATCGCTATTTAATAAAAGTGAAATTAAAAGAGATTATGCAAATTTATCATAATATTGAAAAATTAAATAATACAAAAAATGGTGGCCGTGCGCTAGCTTTAGGTTATTTCGACGGCTTGCATATAGGCCACCGTGCTGTTATAAAAGCAATGGCAGATTGGGCACAAAAAAACAGTGCAAAATCTGCTGTGTTTAGTTTTGAACTACCTAGTAAAAATAGCATTAAAGGCAAAAAAATAATATCTATAAATGATAAAATCGAGCATATTTCAGCTATGAATATAACTGAATATTACTCGCCTAATTTTGCCGAAATTAAAAATTTAAGCCCAGAACAATTTGTTGAGCTTTTGGCTCAAAAGTTAAATGTAAAGGCTGTTTTTTGTGGCGAAAATTTCCGTTTTGGCAAAAATGCCTCTGGCGACGTTGCATTATTAAAAAAGCTTTGTAATAGCAAAGGGATTTTAGTCTTTGCTAGCCCTCTTATGCATTATGATCGGCAAGCGGTTTCCGCCTCAAAAATTAGAGACTTATTACAGCAAGGCGACATACCTGCGGTAAATGCTATGCTCGGCACACCTTATTGCATTAATTTTGAGGTGATAAAAGGGCAGGGGCTAGGCACAAAATTAGGAGTACCAACCATAAACCAACATTACGAAAGTGATTTCCAAATGCCTAAGTTTGGTATTTATATTACAAAAGCAAAAATAGGTGGTACGTGGTATGCTAGTGCTACGGGCCTTGGTACAAGGCCAACTGTAAACTCAGATGAAACAATAGTAACTTGCGAAACATTTATACCTAATTTTGAGGGCGATTTATACGGCTCAAAACCGCAAGTATGCTTTTATAAATATTTATCTGAAAGTAAAAAATTTAATTCGTTAGATGAGCTTAAAGCATGTATAGAAGATGCTGCAAAAGCGGCAGTTGATTATTTTAAAAATTGAGAGGAGTGTGTTAAAGTGGGGAAAACTTATTGTTTTTTTTCAGCGCAATACTTACCCACTGTTGGCGGCGTAGAGCGCTACACACATAACCTTGCAAACGAAGTTATAAAAAAGGGGCATAAAGCGATAGTAGTAACTAGTGCTTTGCCTAGCTTGCCACAGCACGAAACAGACGAAAACGGCATTGAAATTTTTCGATTGCCAGCCTTTTTATTTATGAACGGGCGTTTTCCCGTGCCTAAGTTTGGCAAGCTTTTTTTTGCGCAAATGAAAGAAGTATTTAAACGTAAAATTGATTTTTGCCTTATTAATACTTATTTTTATCCGCTTTGCATATATGCAAGCTATGCCGCAAAAAAATATAAAATACCTAGCATTGTGGTAAATCATGGCTCTGCATTTTTGATGACAGGCAATGCTGTTATAGCAACAATGGGTAAAATTTACGAGCATATTGCAGCACGAATTGTAGCGAAGAACTGTAAAAATATCTATGGCGTTTCACTAGCGGCATGCCAGTGGATGCAAACATTTAATATTAAAACAGATAAAGTATTATCTAACGCTATTGACCCACTTGAAGTACAAACAGCCGCTAAAACCGCTAAAGTTTCATGGCACAATAAATTAAACTTAGCTAAAGATGCACAGATAATTTGTTTTGCAGGGCGCATTATCCCAGAAAAAGGCGTGACAGAGCTTAAAAAGGCTATGGAAATTATAAATGCAAGGGTGCCAAATGCAGTTTTAGTTTTTGCTGGCGATGGCGCACTACTGCCAAAACTCAAAAACGAAAATTCGAGTAATGTTTTTTTTGTTGGCAAGCAAAGTTATGCTGATACTTTAGCGCTTTTTGCACAAAGTAGCGTGTTTTGTTTACCTACACGTAGCGAGGGATTTGCGTGCACAGTGCTAGAGGCAGCGGCGCTTAACTGCCCTGTTATAACAACTGCAACTGGCGGTAGCCCACAACTTTTAAAAGATGAAAGCTATGGCATTTTATTAAAAGATGCACAACCTCAAACTATTGCAAAAGCTTGCATTTTTGCGTTAAATGATATAAAATGGCATAGGACTGCGGCTGAAAAAACATATAACGAGCTTGTTAAATGTTATACATGGGTAAAAGTTTCACAGCAGTTATTGGATTTGAGTGATGAGGTAGGGGAGTAAACATGAAAACGCTTGTAATTATTCCAGCATATAATGAGGCAAGTAATATTGTGCGTGTTATTGAACATCTAAAAGATGTTGCACCAAATTTTGATTTTGTTATTATAAATGATGGTAGTAAAGATAAAACAGCACAAATTTGTAAAGATAATAGTTATAACTTGATAGATTTACCTGTAAACTTAGGTTTGGCAGGTGCTGTACAAGCTGGTATGCAATACGCATTAACAAGTGGTTATGATGCTGCATTACAATTTGATGCAGATGGACAGCACAAAGCCGAATATATAGAAGATATGGCAAAAAAACTATGTGAGGGATATCATATAGTAATAGGCAGTCGTTTTGTAACCACAAAAAAACCTTTTAGCTTGCGAATGATTGGTAGTTTTTTAATTTCATTTGCCATACGCATAACCACTGGTAAAAAATTAACGGACCCAACTAGCGGTATGCGCATGTATAATAGAGAAATGATTGAACAATTAGCACTTGAAATTAACCACACACCTGAACCAGATACAGTTAGTTATTTAATAAAAAGAGGTGCAAAAGTTGTAGAAGTACCAGTTGAAATGGATGAACGCATTGCTGGTGAAAGCTATTTAAACTTATCACGCAGTATTTTTTATATGTTGCGCATGGCACTTTCAATAATGTTAGTACAACCGTTTAGAGGTAAAACTAAAGTTAAAGAACCACTAGTTTATAGTTACAAAATAAACAAGGGGGAAGCATAATGGATTTAATAACACGTGTAATGCTTTTTATTGGTGCTCTTTGCACTATGATTTTCTTCTTGCGTCAAATATCGCGTAGCCGTATGGATATAGATAGTGCTGTGCTATGGAGTTTATTTAGTGCGGTGCTTGTTTTTTTAAGTATATTTCCAGACACAATGTTATACTTAGCAAATATATTCAGTGTAGAATCTCCAGCTAACTTAGTGTTCTTGGTTGTGATTGCATTTTTGATTTTTCATCAATTTAGTGCAACACTTAAAATTTCAAAGCTTGAACAAAAAATAGCGGCTTTAACGCAGCGTTTAGCAGTTGAGAAAAAGCTTGATGAAAGCAAAAC
Organism: uncultured Faecalibacterium sp.; assembly: GCA_964370455.1. Classification (GTDB taxonomy): domain Bacteria; phylum Bacillota; class Clostridia; order Oscillospirales; family Ruminococcaceae; genus Faecalibacterium. The sequence continues at coordinate 814 of CAYJJL010000014.1, read as the reverse complement.
AGATAAATAAAAAAACAATGCGCTACGAAAAAATCGTAGCGCATTGTTTTTTGTTATATATAAGATTACTATTGTGGATTGCTAAAAAAATATAAAGAGCTTAAAAAATAAAAAAAACCGTTTTGCAAGCTGTTTTTTATAAATTAGCGTTTGATATTTTAGCAAAAACCATTAGCCAAGGCAAATGCCCATACGCCTTGCTACTGAATATAAGCCACAATCATTTGGTACAGTACGTGTTTTTTCAGCAATATCGGCTAGGTTGTTTTCACAAACTTTGCGGTTTACCATAGCTACTGTTACACCATAGTGGTCTTCGGAAACAAGTTTTGCCGCATAAGTGCCAAATTGTGTGGCAAGTAAACGGTCATAAGCACTAGGAGAACCACCACGTTGCATGTGGCCAGGTATGCAAACACGTGTTTCAGCACCAGTTGCAGCTTGCACTTGTGCGGCTACTCTGTTTGTTGCAGTTGTACCTGTTCCAGCTTCAGCACGTGCGGCAAGCCACTCTTTACGTTTCATTTTTGCTTCGTTTTTATCAAAAGCACCCTCGGCTATAGCTAAAACTGAAGAGCAAAAACCTTGTTTTTCACGTTTTTCAATAGCTTCGCAAACTTTATCAATGTCATATGGGCGCTCAGGTAAAAGTATAACATCAGTACCGCCAGCTATACCAGCGTAAAGTGTTAGCCAACCTGCTTTGTTGCCCATAACTTCAACACATATTACACGGCTATGGCTACCAGCAGTTGTTTGTATACGGTCAATAACATCTGTTGCAATATCAACAGCAGTGTGAAAACCAAAGGTA